>JAKLEE010000122.1 GCA_022703215.1 Spirochaetota bacterium
ACCATGGGGCTCGCGGACATGGAACGCGTATCGTTGCGCCTGGCCGAGAAGCGCGTCGTGGACCTCGACCACGGCGAGAGCGGGGCCATGGTGGCCGAAGCCTGGAAGCTCGACGGGCCGATCGCCGACTCGATCCGCTGGCACCACGACCTGGCCGCCTACGAGGGACCGAACCGGCAGGCCGTGCTGACCGTCGCGGTGGCCAATTACTTCGCCAACCGCGAGGAGATCGGCTTCTCGGGCGACCGCTATCCGGAAAAGCTGCCTCCCGAGGTCTGGGAAGAGCTCAAGTTCCCGAAGACCCTGCTCGAGGAGCTCGAGCAGCCGGTGAACCAGGAGATCGAGAAGGCCAAGATCTTCCTCAAGATGGGAGGCGCCTGATGCTCAGCCTGCGGATCTGGGGCGACCGGGGCTCGATGCCGACCCCTGGACCCGACACGGTGGTCTTCGGCGGCGACACCGCCTGCCTCGAGGTGCGCGCCGGCGAGCGGCTCGTCATCATCGACGCGGGCTCGGGCATCCGGCGGCTCGGCGACCACCTGATGAAGACCGATTTCAAGAAAGGCCCGATCGACACCGACATCTTCCTGACCCACACCCACTGGGACCACATCATGGGATTCCCCATGTTCACGCCCATCTACGTGCCCGGCACCAAGATCCGCATCCACGGCCCCCTGCCCCTCGACGGGGACAGCCTCGAGCGCATCGTGGGCACCCAGCTCTCGCACCAGTACTGGCCGGTCCGCCAGGCGGAGCTTTCCGCGGACATCCGGTACGAGCACCTGCGCGAGCAGCTGATAGACCTCGGCGACGGCACGACCATCCGGACCAAGTACCTGAACCATCCCATCCTCTGCCTCGGCTACCGCATCGAGCGCGACGGCTTTTCCATCGTCACCCTCTACGACCACGAGCCCTACCGGAACGTCTTTCCGACCGACCCCGAAGACCCTTCCTACGACGATTTCGCGGCTACCGAGGGCATGCTCGCGGCGAAGGAGGAGAACGACAAGATCGACGCCTTCATCGCCGGGGCGGACGTCCTCATCCACGACGCGCAGTACACGGCCAAGGAATACCTCGGCTCGAAGCTCGGCTGGGGTCACTCCAGCTTCGAGCATGCCATCAACGCCGCGCATCGGGCGGGCGTGAAGCGCCTCGTGCTGTTCCACCACGATCCGAACCGTTCGGACCTCGAGCTCCAGGAGCTCGAGCTGTTCTACCAGGGGAAGGTCGGGGGCCGCACTCCCTTGCGGATCGAGATGGCGCGCGAGGGTTCGGTCTTCTCCTCCGCCGACGGGGCGAGAGGGTAGGGAGTCGGGCTGCCTCCGAACCGGCGGACACCGAGCTTGAAAAACCGGCTCCCATCCCGGACACTTGTCGCATGCCCCGGAAACACGCCACCGACGAAGCGATCATCCGCCTCACCATAGCCGGTTCCGGCGCTGCCGAGCGGACGGCCTTGGTGCGCGCCGCCGATCCGGGACTCGAAGTCGAGGTCGTGGAGTCCGTCGATCCAGCGGTGCTCCGGGAACTCGTCGCGAACGACCGGGCCGGTTCCGCCCTGGCGCTGGATTCGAGGCACTGGCCCGATCTGGCCGGCGCGCCGCCGAAACGCGCCCTGGCGCTGATCGGAACCGCGCACGGAGGCCCATCCGTGCCGGAGGGCGTAGTCCGCTTCGCCGCGGGGCCGGAGCTCGGCGTCGCGCTCGCGGCCTGGGCCCGCGGCGTCGCCTTCGGCCGCTCGCGCGACGCCCGCCGCTACGAGGACCTCGTTCGCGCGCTACCGGACCTCGTCTACGAGCTGGACGTCGAGGGGCGCTTCGTGTTCGTCAACGAGGCCGTCGGCCTCCTCGGCTACCGGAGCGAGGACCTGATCGGCAAGCATTTCTCGGTGCTGCTCCATGACCAGGACGCGAGCGCCTTCGACCGCGACTCGGTGCTGGGCCTGTTCAAGGGCGTGCGCACGGGCCCGGGCCTCGCGCCGCGGCTCTTCAACGAGCGGCGGGGCATCGACCGCCGCACGGAGAACCTCGAGGTGCGGCTGAAGCGGGCTCCCGGCGCGACGCCGTCCGAGGACATGATAGCCTCCGTCATCGCCTTCGGCGAGGTGTCCTCCGCCGGCGAATATTCCGGCGGCGACTTCGTCGGCTCGGTGGGCATCGTCCGCGACATCACCCTGCGGCTCAAGAGCGAGGAGACCCTCCGCAAGCTCTACCTGGCGGTGGAGCAGCTTTCGAGCTCGGTGCTGGTGGCGGACGCCTCCTTCGTCGTGGAATACGCCAACCCCGCCTTCTTCGCCCTGGCCGGCCTCGAGCCCCAGGACGCCATCGGCAAGGACCTGTTCCGGCTGCTCGGCTTCGACCACGCCCGCGCCCGCAAGGTCGGCGCCCTGGTCCTCGACGGCTTCGACACCCGGCAGGAGAGCTCGGTGCCGCGCGGCAACGGGACGCCGGTCCGCGCGGTCGCGGCCTTCTCTCCGGTACGGTCCCCCCGCGGCGGCGTGACGCACGCGGTGGCCATCCTCGAGGACTCCAGCGAGCGGCGCGCCTCGGAAGAGCTCCTCCGGGCGGCGAAGGAGGAGGCCGAGCGGGCGGCCCGGACCAAGAACGACTTCCTGGCCAACATGAGCCACGAGCTCCGCAGCCCGCTCGCGGGCATCGTCAACGCCGCGGAGCTGGTCAGGCTTCAGCCGGAGGAAGCGTCCCGGCTCGCGGACTCGATCGAGGCCGCCGCGCGCCGCCTGCTCGAGACCGTGCGCGGCATCCTCGACTATGCCCGCTCGGAGTCGGACGGCTTCGTGCCCCGGCCGGGACCCTTCCGGCTCGGGGACTTCCTCGAGAAGGTCTGCGCCGCCCACCGCGCAGAGGCTGCCCGGCGCGGCATAGCCTTCACGGTCGAGGCCGACGGCGACGAGACCGTGATCAGCGACGCCGAGCTGCTCGGGCGGGCGGTCGGCGCCCTCGTCGAGAACGCCGTCAAGTTCACCGAGCAGGGCACGGTTTCGGTGCTCGCGCGCGTCGAGCGGAAGCCCGGAAACCCGCCCTGGCTCTCCGTCCAGGTCGCCGACACGGGAATAGGCATAGCGGACGAGCTGGAAGGCCGGGTCTTCGAGCCCTTCCACCAGGGCGAGTCGGGTTATTCCCGGAACCTCCCCGGCGCGGGGCTCGGGCTGGCCCTGGCCCGCAACGTCGTGCGTCAGCTCGGCGGAGAGATCGGCTTCTCGCGGAGCCAGGATGGCGGGACGGTTTTCCAGGCCCTGGTGCCGGCCGGAGTCTCGAGCCCCATGCGATCCGACGACGCGGAGCCCGCCGAAGCGCGCGGCCTCTCGATCCTCGTCGTGGACGATAACGAGGTGAACCTCGAGTACCTGCGCGCCATCTTCGAGTCGCGCGGCCATCGCGTCCATGCCGCCATGTCGGGCATCGACGCGCTCAGGGTCATAGACGGGCGCCTGCTCGACGCGGCGGTCGTGGACATCCAGATGCCGGGGATGAGCGGCGTGGAGCTCGCCGGCCGGATCCGGTCCTCCGCCGGGCGCGTGGCCGATCCGGACATGCCCATCGTCGCCTTGACCGCCTACGATCCGGCGGAGATCGAACGCTCGGGCGTGCGCTTCGACGCGGTCTACCAGAAGCCCGCGGACGCGAACCGCCTGATCTCGGCCGTGGCGTCGCTCGTGGCGCGGATGGACTCGTACTCGCCCGATTTCTTCGACAGGCAGCACCAGCGTGACGCCGAAGGCCGGCGGGCGGCCCTCGAGTCCGCGCGCCGCCTCGGAACGCCCGCCATCGCCGCCCTGCTCGCGGCCGCGACCCGGGAGGCCGAGCATGAGCCGGCGCGCGACGCGTCCGTGGACTTCCGCGGCGAGGCGGAGCGCTTCCGCGACGCCCTCGCGCGCTTGGGGGCCGGCGCCCAGGCCCGTGCGGTTTCGCGTCTGACCTCGCGCTTTCCGACGGAGGACCGCGCCGTCGTGCTCGCGGCGCTCGTCCGCCTTTCCACGTTCTGGGAACGGGCGCTGGCCGCCCTCGACGGAGTCGCGACATGACCTGGATATTCAAGCGTTGCCCCAATTGCGGCGCCGACGGGGTTGAGTGGGTCGGTGACCGCTTCTGGCGTTGCCCGAGCTGCCGTTTCGAATACTTCCACAACGTCGCGGCGGCCGCCGGCGTCATCGTGGACTCGGGCGGAGGCGTGCTGCTCTTCGAGCGGACCCGGGAACCGTCCCGCGGGCTCCTGTCCCTGCCCGGCGGCTTCGTCGATCCCGGCGAGCGGGCGGAAGACGCCGCGATGCGCGAATGCCGCGAGGAGCTGGGCTGGACCCCGTCCTCCCTGTCCTTCCTGGCCACCTTCCCGAACCGCTACGAATGGGACGGCGTTCCCTACTCCACCTGCGACATCTTCTTCTCGACGCGGGCCGAAGGCATGCGGGTTTCGGAATTGCGCATGGACGAGACGGAAGGGCGCTCTCCCGTCATCGTGCCCTTCATGGAGATCAATTACGCCCGCCTCGCCTTCGAGTCGACCCGGAGGGCGCTCAGGCTCTACACGGAGCTGCAGTGGCGGATCTGAAGCCCCGGGCGGGAACGCGAACGCGCGGGCCGCGGCGGAGGGCATTTCCCCCGTCGATTCCACCTCAAAGGTCCGAGATGCGCTTCCAGCCCTCGGGGTCGAACCCCATCACCGCCTTCCGGCCGTCGCGGACTATCGGGGTGCGGAGCAGCAAGGGATCGGCGAGGGCTTCCTCCTCGGGATCGTGCTCCATCCACGCGAGGCCGCGCTTCGCGTAGCGGGGGCTTTCCCGATCGAGCAGGGTTTCCTTTCCGACGGCGTCGCTTACCGCGCGCAGCTCGCCCGGGCTGATTCCCTTCTCGGCCAGATCGACGAACTGGTAGCGGAGGTCCCGCTCCTTGAACCAGCGTTCCGCCTTCTGCGTGTCCTTGCACTTCTTGGTACCGAAAACCTGGAGGGCCATAGGTAAAGCATAATGGAAACGGCTTGACGTGCAAAATGGATAAAGGTATAATGATACCACAATGCCCGCTAACGACATCGTCCACTTTTCCGACGCCGCCCTGATCGCCATCCACGCCTTGGCCGTGCTCGCCGAGGGCGCCGCCGACGCGCCCCTGGTGCCGGCGAAGGACCTCTCCGCCGCGATAGGCGCCTCGGACAACCATCTTTCCAAGGTGATGCAGCGCCTGTCGAAAAGCGGCCTCGTCCTCTCCACCAAGGGACCGTCCGGCGGCTTCCGCCTGGCCCGTCCTGCCGCGGAGATCAGCTTCCTCGACGCCGTCGAGGCCATCGACGGCGAGGTCCGGCCGACCTTCTGCCCCTTCCGGAAGGGGCGTTGCGACCGCCGGCTCTGCATCTTCGGCGACGAGATCGAACGGCATTCGCGCGAGCTGACCGAGTTCCTCCGTGCCCGTACCTTCGCGGCGGCGGCCCTGCCGCAGCGGAAGCTCGAACCCGGAGAGCCGGACTGGCGGAGCGCCCGCGAATCCGCCGCGAAGCGCCTTCCGGCCTAGGCAGCCCCAAGTCTTCGGGAGGCGTCGTCTCCCGGATTTAAACGGCAAAAGAGTACCGAGTAACCATAGAGGAGCGACCATGGCGACGCGAACGATAATCGAGATCGACGAGGAACTCTGCAATGGCTGCGGCCTCTGCGCGGGCGGTTGCCCCGAAGGCGCCATCCGCATCGTCGACGGCAAGGCCCGCCTGGTGGGCGACAGCCTCTGCGACGGCCTCGGCGCCTGCGTCGGGGACTGTCCCCTGGGCGCCATCACGACGGTCGAGCGCGAGGCCGTGGCCTACGACGAGGCCCTCGTCATGGAAGGCATCTCGAGCAAGGGCGCCAACACCATCGCGGCGCACCTCGAGCACCTGGCCCACCACGGCCAGGCCCTCTGGTACGGCGAGGCCGTCGACTGGCTCCACGCGCACGAGCTCGCCGTGCCCCCGCACGACGGCCTCGGCCATTACGCCCGCCCGAAGCCCGCCGCCGCCGCCCGCCCCTTCCAGGAGACCCACGGCCACGCGGGCTGCCCCGGCCACGCCGCGCGCAGCTTCTCCGCCGCTCGTCCCGCGGCACCGAAGTTCGCGCCGCTCGGCGCCCCCTCCTCCGCCCCGGCCCGCTCCCCCGCGGGCGCTTCGGGCGCTTCGGGCTCGGCCCTCGAGCAGTGGCCGATCCAGCTCCACCTGATCAACCCGCGCGCGCCGTACTTCCGGGGCGCCGACCTGCTCGTGGCGGCCTCGTGCACGGCCTTCTCGAGCTCCGCCTTCCACGACGGGCTCCTTTCCGGCCGGAAGATAGTCATCGGCTGCCCCAAGCTGGACTCGGGCCTCGACGAGTACGAGGACAAGCTGGTCGCGCTCATGGAGGAGTCCGGCATCAACTCAGTCACCGTGGCCATCATGGAAGTGCCCTGCTGCGGCGGCCTCTCGGCCCTCGTCCGCAAGGCCCTCGAGCGCTCGAAGCGCAAGGTCCCCGTCGAGACCGTGGTCGTCTCGATCGAGGGAGGAACCCTGACCCGCCGCTAGCGCGGCACGCCTTGGAGGCGAACATGAACGCGATCCGCATACTCGAACACGAACACGAGGCCATCCTCTTCGGCATCGGCCTTACCGAAAAGGCGTTGGCCAAGGCGCTCTCGGGCGACGCTTCGGCCAAGGCCGACCTGGGGGAACTCGTCGACTTCATCCGCGGCTTCGCCGACGCCTGCCACCACGGCAAGGAGGAGGGCATCCTCTTCCCGGCCCTCGAGAAGGCGGGCATACCCAATGCGGGCGGTCCCATCGGCCAGATGCTCGCCGAGCACGTCCAGGGACGGACCTACGTCGCGGCCATGCGCGCGGCCCTCGCGTCCGGCGATCTCGGGGGAGCCTTCTCCGGAGCCCTCTCGGGCTACGCCGCCCTGCTCCGCGCCCACATCGACAAGGAGAACGGCGTCCTCTTCCCCATGGGCGAGCGCGTCCTCGATCCGCCCGCCCTCGAAGCCCTCGGCGCCGAGTTCGACGTCCACGAGGAGCACGTGATGGGCAAGGGCGAACACGAGCGCCTCCACGCCATGCTCGACCGCCTCTCCGCGCGCTACCGGTAAAGGAACGATCCGGGAATCGGGCGCCTTCGCGGGCCCGGAGGGGCCCGCGAACCGGCCCCTCCGCGAGCAGTCCTCGCCGGTCGCTCCGCGCCCGGCTCCGGTCTGCTCGCTTCGGCTCCTGGCGCGTCCAGCGGCCCGGGGCGGCTCCCGCCCCGGGTTTCCGTTGCGCCGCCGGCCGACTTCCGTTACGATTTTCCTGCGTCCCCGCGATGCGGCGGGGGAAGCGCGGAGGTC
>JAKLEE010000123.1 GCA_022703215.1 Spirochaetota bacterium
AGCCCTCAGCCTCGAGGACGCGGCCGATTATGGCCACTCCGAAGCTCGGGTGGTCGACGTACGAGTCCCCCGTCACGATGACGAAGTCGAAGGGGCCGCGCGCGGCGAATTCCGCGGGGCAGGCGGGCAGGAAGGCCATGGCTCGACTATACCCGAAAGCGGCCGCGCCCGTCGCCGTGGCCGGCCGGGTGGTGCGGGGAGGGGGCGGGGGCCACGCGCTACCCGCCTCCGGAGGCGGCGCCGCTCGCCGCAGCTGCGGCGCGGCCTGCCAGCCCGGCGCGTGGCCCGCCCTCGGAATGCGGCCGCCGGAGCGGACCGTTCGGCCACCGCAAAACGCGTGCGATACCCGACCGGACTTTCCCGGCGCGGTGAAGCCTGCTATCCTCGGGCTCATGCCGAGCCTCGATCCCGCCGCGCTGCCCTTCCTCGCCGCCGCCGCCCTGCTCGCCGTGCTCATCGCGGCGCTCGCCCTCTGGGCCGGCCTCGCGCTCGGCCGCCGCGCGGGCAGGCTCGAATCGGAGCGGGGCCTCCGCGAGCGCGTGGCCGCGGAGCGCGAGGACGCGGTCAAGCGGAGCCGGGCCGTTGTGGGCGGGCTCGCCTTCGAGCAGGTGGCGCCCTTCCTGCCGGGCTTTCCCGCGCGGCCCGACGAGTGCCGCTTCGTCGGCAAGCCCGTGGACTTCGTGGCCTTTCCCGGCGCCGCCGCCGGCGAGGTGGGCGAGGTGGTCTTCGTCGAGGTGAAGTCGGGCGGCGCCCAGGCCAGCCGCGTCGAGCGCAGCCTCCGCGACGCGGTCAAGGCGGGCCGCGTGCGCTGGGTCGAATACCGCCTGCCGCCCGACACGGCGCCACCTCCCGGAACCGGCGGCGGCGGCCGCGCGGTGCGCCGTGGCTAACCGCTTCCTCGAGCGCCTCGGCGAAGGCGCCACGGTGCCGGCGCTCAAGAAGCTCATGCGGGCCGCCTCGCGCCGGGCCCACCCGGACTCCGGCGGCGAGGCCGAGACCTTCATGGCCCTCCGCCGCGAATACGAGGAGGCGCTCGCCTTCCTCGAGGCGGGCATCGAGCCCGCGTCCCGCCAGCCCGCTCCCGCGGCGTCCGCCGCGGGCGTCCGCGCTCCCGCGGCCGGGCACGGGCCGGCCCCCGGGCCGGGACCGGCTTCCCCCGGGCTCCGCGCCTTCCGCGAGGCCGTCGCCCGCCTCGGCGACGCGGCGCGCGGAGCCGGCTGCGACCCGTACCGCTGGAAGCCGCCGGAGCCCCTCGCGCTCGGCCTGGTCGAGGCCGCGCGGGCTTTCGATCCCGCGGCCGCGCTCGCCCTTTCCCGCATCCTGGCCGCGCTCATGGAGTCCGGCGCGGAGTGGCACCGCTACCCCGGCCTCATGAACCGGTCTTTCGCCTTCTACAAGGCCTGCGCCGCCCTCGCCGACTGGGTCAGGCGCGGCTGGAAGAGCGACGAGGACGCCTGCCGCACGCGGCTCGCGGATTTGGCCGAGCCGACGGTGGCCCTCTTCGATTCGAAGCGCTATTCCGAACTGCCCGCGCGCTTCGCCGAGGCGGCCGCCGCGCTCGCGCTCGCCCTGCCGTCCGATCCGCGCGTCTGACGGCCCCGAGCGCCGGGTTCTTATCAGGCCCCGCGGTCCCGTCGGCCCCGGCCGCCCGCTCCGCGGTTGACGTCGACCGCGGACGGCCCTAGGCTGGTGCCACCATGAAAAGAAACCGCGCTTCCCGCCGTGCCGCGTTCCCCGCCCCGTTCGCCTTCGTCGCGCTCGCGCTCGCACTCGCCGCGCCGGCCTTCCTCGCCTCCTGCGCCGGCCCCGCTCCGGCCATCCCCGAAGGCGGTCCCTTCGTGGTGCTCTACGCCGAGTTCGCGCAGGAGGTGAACAGCTTCTCGCCCGTGCTCACCACCGAGCGCGACTTCCGCGCCGGCGCCCTCCGCTTCGGCGACGAGGTCGCCCGGGAGGCCTCAGGGGAGAAGGGCCAGCTCGCCGGCTTCCTCGAGGCCGTGGAGAAGGCTGGCCGCGGCGCCATCGAGGCCGTGCCGATCCTGCAGGCGCGGTCCATGTCCGGCGGGCCCCTCGAGCGCGGCTTCTACGAGTCCGTCAAGGCGCGCATCGTCGAGGCCGCGCGCGCGGCGCCCCGCGTCGACGGCGTCTACCTTTCGCTCCACGGCGCCATGGGCGTCGAGGGCATGCTCGACCCGGAGGGCGATATCCTCGAAGCGCTCCGCGAGGTCCTCGGCCCCCGCGTACCCATAGCCGCCAGCTTCGACCTGCACGCCAACCAGACCGCGCGCCGCGCCCGCGACGCCACGATCCTCGTCGGCTACCGCACCAACCCCCACCGCGACTTCTTCGACACGGGCCGGCGCTCGGGCGAGCTCCTCGCCCGGACCGTGCTCGGCGAGATCGAACCGGTCATGGTCGTCACCAAGATGGCCCTGCTCAAGGGCGGCGGCATCAACGTCGACTTCCTCAAACCCTTCAATAAAATCTTCCGCGCCATGGACCGCATGGAAAAGCGCGAGGGCGTGCTCTCGGTCTCGTTCTTCCCCGTGCACATCTGGATCGACGACCCGGAGCTCGGCTACTCGACCATCGCCATCGCGGACGCGAAAAAGCTCGCCTCCGCCGCGGACGCCCGCACCCTCGCGGCGGCCGTCTCCGGGGAGATCGCCGATATGGCCTGGGCCGTGCGCGACGTGCCCCAGCCCGCCACGTACTCCCCCGAGGAGGCCGTCGACATGGCGCGGAAGGCGAAGCTCGCCCGCGCGCTCGGCACGGTCGTGTTCTGCGACGCCTCCGACGCGGTCGGCACGGGCACGCCCGGCGAGAGCACCTGGATACTCAAGGCCCTGCTCGAGCGCGGCTCCGACCTCGTCTCGTACCTCGCGCTCCGCGACGCGGAAGCCGCCGGCGCCGCCTTCGCCGCGGGCGTCGGCGCGGAAATCTCCGTAAGCGTCGGCGGCAGGCTCGACACGGTCTACAACCGACCGCTCGCCTATTCCGGCACCGTCATCCGCGCGGAGGAAACCTCGTACGGCAAGACGGCCATAGTCCGGCACGACGGCATCCACCTCATCATCTCGGAGCTGCCCATGGCCTCGCCGAAGCCCGCGGACTTCACGAAGCTCGGCCTCTCCGTCTGGAAGGCGGACGTCGTGGTGGTCAAGAACCTCTTCCCCTTCCGCTATAACTTCCTCTTGCAGAACCGCAAGACCGTCAACGTCATGTCGCGCGGCCTCTCGAGCACCGACGTCCACTCGCTCGAGTACCGCCTGGTCCCGCGGCCCGTCTACCCGCTCGACCCGATCGACGGCTGGCGGCGCGCGGGGAACTGAGCGGGGATCGGCACTGGACGCGGTGCAATGGAAGATTCGGGGGGGCGAATGGCGCGGGCTTCGTCTCCCCGAGGGCGTTGCGCCCCGGGCGGGCCCGCCGTCGCGTGGGGGCGGCGGCGGAAGGCCCCGGGCGGCGTTTAATCCAGCGCCTTCGCGAGCGCGCCGAAGCTCATGAGTGGGCTTATGTCCTCGACGAAGCGCACGCGCTCGCTCACCCCGCTCGCGATCGAGCCCTTGAGCACGATCGGGTCGATGTCGATGTCCTGCGCGCCGCGCACGGTGGAGAGGACGCAGTTCTCCGCGCAGTAGCCTGAGACCACCACCGTGTCGAGGCCCCGCTTCGCAAGCAGCTCGGCGAGGCCCGTGCCGTGGAACGAGTTGCCGTAGGTCTTCACCAGGCGTGCGTCGCCCGGCTCGGGCTTCAGGGCGTCGAGGAACTCGAAGCCCGGCAGGCCCGGCGCGGCGCCGTCCCCGTCGTCGCGGTGCTGTATCCAGATGACGGGCAGGCCGCGCTTCCTGAACAGGGGGATGGCGGCGTTTATGTATTCGCAGGCCCGCTCCATCGAGCGGCGGTTGTCGTCGTCGACGAAGGCTTTCTGCAGGTCGATCACCAGCAATGCGGCTTTCATTCCTTCCTCCCGGCCCGGGCCACGCGGGCTCGGGTCCGAGTTCAATATACCAAGGGCGCCCCGCCCAGGGCTGAGCTTTCGCGCGCCAGGTCGAGGACGCGGGCGACGCGCAGGGCGTCCTCCGCCCTCGCGGGGGCTTCGCCCCGGCCGCGGATCGCGTCGGCCAGGGCGCGGTAGAAGCGCCGCCAGTCGCCGCGTCCGGCCTCGGTCCGCTCGAAGACGGGCGAGCCGTCCTGAGCCAGCGTAATCAGCTCGCCGCGCTCGCTCTCGGCCTCCAGGCCCCAGTCGGCGCCTCCCGGCAGCTTGCCCGAGCGGAGCGGCGCTTCCTGCGGGTCGATGCCGCGCTTCAGCCAGGAGCCGGCCGTCCCGCGCACGTGGAAGCGCGCCCCGGGGAAGGCGCCGAGCGCGCTCGAGCCGAGCCGGCACTCGAAGCCGCCGTACGCGAGCGCGAGATCGAAGGCGTCGTCCGATTTGCCGCCGCGTTCGCTCCGCACGGAGGCGGCGACGCTCCGGGGCGTTCCGAAGAGCGCGAGGGCCTGGTCGACCAGGTGGGGTCCGAGGTCGAGCAGCACCCCCGAGCCGGGTCCACCCTCCTCGCGCCAGGCGCCCGGTTGCGGCGCGGGCCGGAAGCGGTCCCAGCGCGCCTCGAAGGCGGCGACGCGGCCGAGCCGGCCCGAGGCCAGCACCTCGCGCAGCGTCAGGAAATCCGAGTCGTAGCGGCGGTTGTGGAAGGGCACGAAAAGGCGACCCGCGGCGTCGGCCGTGTCGGAGGTCGCGCGGACTTCCGAGCCGTCGAGGCCCGCGGGCTTGTCGACGAGGACGTGGAGGCCCGCCTCCAGGAAGGCGCGGGCGTGGGCCGCGTGCAGGGCCGTGGGTGTCGCCACCACCGCGAGCACCGCGCCGGTTTCGCGCGCGGCGGCCAGCGCCCCGTCCAGGTCGCGGACTATCCGCGCCGCCGGGAACTCGGCGGCCGCCTGAGCCGGCGTACGCTCGAGCACCGTGACGACCTCGAAGTCGGCGGTGAGGGAGCGGAGCAGGGCCCCGTGGATCGACCTGCCGGCCAGCCCGTAGCCGGCCAGCAGGACGCGGATTTTTTGGCTCACGGTTCCAGCGCCGCGAAGCGCCGCCTCGACCAGGCCGGGAAGGCCGCGAGCAGCGCCGCGACCAGGGCCAGCGAGCCGCCGCCGTAGAGGGCTGCCATGGCGAGGGTGCCGAGCGCCAGCTGGGTGGAGAGGTAGCCGAGGCCGCCGATCAGGGCCATGGCTCCGAGCAGGACGACCACCGAGTTGATGTTCTGCTTGAGCGCCGAGATGGGGTTCTCCCAGCGGAGCTTCGGCATGGCCATGTCGAGGTAGAGGCCGGCCAGGTTGACCAGGGTCGAGAACGAGAGCCCCACAAGGCCGCCGAGGAGCGCCGCTCCCGCGCCGAGCTTGAGGGCGTAGCCGACGATTCCGGCGCCGACCACGGCGCCGAACACGCCAAAGACCTCGGCGTGCGCCAGCTTGGCCAGGAAGTACGCGGCGGGCGAGACGGGCAGGGCCTTGACCCCGGCCAGCATCTTCGCGTCGCGCGACACCGCCGTGCAGGCTATGGACGTGCCCGCGCCGAGGAAGGCGGCCGCTCCCGCCGCTATCAGCATGCCCGCCGAGCCCCCGGTAAGGGCGCCCAGGAAGCCGAACTCCTCAGCCAGCGCGTCCTTCTGCACCACGAACATGATGCCCAGGATCAGCGGCATCAGCACGACGATGAAGGGACCGTTGAGCAGGTACATCGGCTCGCGGTTCATCAGGACGAACTCGCGGCGGAACAGGGTCAGGAAGGCGGGCTTCGCGACCAGGCGCGTGGCGAGGAAGCTGTCCGCGTGCTCGAGCCGCTTGAACCGGCGCTCGCCGAAGCCGCGCAGGCTCGCGACGAAGGTCGGGCCGAGGGCGCTCACCACGAGCGCGGCCGCGCCGAGGCCCAGGGCCAGGTTCGCCAGGGTCCAGAGGGCCGAGCTGCCAGCGAGGGGCGCCGACATGGCCCGGTACGCGAAGAGCGAGGGCGGCCAGGCGGTGCCGAGCCGCGCCAGGATGGCGTCCGGATTGCCGAGGTTCTCGATAACCCAGGCCGGGTCCTGCAGCTTCACGACCATTCCCTGGTACAGGATGTTGAAGCCCAGCGCCATGACGAGGCCGAAGATGCCCCCGATCAGCATGAGGGTGTTCTTGTTCCGGAGGAAGCGGCCGACCCGCATCAGCAGGATGATGACCAGGTACGAGAGCGCGAGCGGCGCGAGCGGCACCGCCAGGGCGGCCAGGACGCCGTGGACGTAGAACGCGGCCGGCGGGGCCGCCTTGATACCGTAGACGACCATGGCGATGCCGAGCACGAAAAGCGAGACCGCCGCCTCCGACACCCACACCATGGCGAGCTTGGCTCCCAGCAGGGAACGCGGGCCGATGGGCAGGGCGTGCAGGTGGTCCTCCGCCTCGTTGAGCCAGTAGGTCGACAGGGCCATGAGGAAGCCGAACACGAAGGTCATCATGGTGGCCGTGATGACGGCGTTGAGGATCAGCATGCCCTGGAGGCCGAGGGGAGCGAGCGCGTCGTACTGCGCCATGTTCATGAGGACGAACATGGCGCCGAAGGCCGCGGCCATGTAGGCCGCCAGGAGCACGATGCCGACCGTCTTGGCCACCTGCTTGAGGGTCGGCCTCGCCTTGCCCTTGGGGAACGAGAGTCCGTAGACCGAGCCCAGGTAGAGCCGGGTCAGGCTGAGGAAGGCCTTCACTTGGCGCCCCCCCCGTTCGGGACGGCCTCCGCTCCCTCGGCGCCTTCGGCGTCCACCAGCTCGAGGAAGAGGTTCTCGAGGGTGCCGTCGGAGCCGCGCTTCGCGCGGAGCTCCTCCAGGGTGCCCTGGAAGATGATGCGGCCCTTCGAGATGATGGCCAGGCGGTCGCAGATGCGCTCGGCGACTTCCATTACATGGGTCGAGAAGAAGACGGTCTTGCCGTCCTCGGCGCGCTCGCGCATGAGTTCCTTGAGCCGGAAGGCGGCCATCGGGTCGAGGCCGACCATGGGTTCGTCGAGTATCCAGTTGGAGGGGTCGTGGAGCAGGCTCGCCGTGACCTGGAGCTTCTGCTTCATGCCGTGCGAGAAGCTGCCGATCTGCGCGTCGAGCGCGTCCTTGATCTCGAGGAGGCCGGCGTAGCGGGCGACCCGCTCCTGGCGGAGCGCGGTCGGGACGCCGTGGACGTCGGCCACGAAGTTCAGGTATTCCCAGGCGCGGAGCTTGGAGAACACCTCGGGGTTGTCCGAGACGTAGCCGAGGCGGCGCTTGGCTTCCATGGGCTCGGAGGCCACGTCGATGCCGTCGAGCGAGGCCCTGCCCG
>JAKLEE010000124.1 GCA_022703215.1 Spirochaetota bacterium
GCGTGCTCCTCAAGGATCCGGTCTGGTTCGTGCTCGACGAGGCCACCGCCAACGTCGACCCCTTCACCGAGGCGCAGGTGCAGGACGGGCTCGAGTCCGTCATGCGGGGCCGTACCGCCATCGTGGTGGCCCACCGCCTGACCACCGTGCGCGACGCCGACCGCATCGTCGTCGTCGAGGACGGCGGGATCGCGGAGCAGGGCTCCCACGGGGCGCTTCTCGCGCGTGGCGGCTACTACGCCAGGCTCTACGAGGCCTATTTCCGCCACCAATCGAAGGAATACGTGCTGGAAGCGTGAACAGGATGAGGAAGATCGAGAGGACAGGATAAACAGGATTGGTGAGGATTGACAGGAACGGAGGGGGGCGAGGCGCAACATTTCCTTGACCGCGCCGGAAAGCAGGCGTTAAGCTCGCGGCGGAAAAGCCGGACGGGAAGGCGGACGGGGTCGTGGGCGACGAGCGTATCGGTGCGGAGTTCAGGTCCTCGGTCCCCGTGCTGCTCGCGAGCGCCGCCATCGTGGCGCTGCGCTTCGCGGGGGGCTATCTCCTCTTCCACACGCTCGCGGAGTTGTTCAGCATCGTCATAGCGGCCACCTTCTTCCTGCTCGCCTGGCACACCCGGAGGCACAACGAGAACCCCGGCCTGGTCGCGCTCGGCATCGTGTACATCTTCGTCGCCCTCCTCGACGTCCTCCACACCCTGTCGTTTCCGGGCATGGTCGTGTTCGCGCACTCGCCCTACGCGGCCAACCAGCTCTGGATCGTGGCGCGCTGGCTCCAGGCGCTCGGCCTCCTCGTCTTCGGCGTCTGCGGCGAGCGGAGCACCAAGGCCTACGGACCGCTTGCCCTCGTCCTCGCGCTCATGAGCGCGGCGGGCATCCACTCCATCCTGGTGGCGCGCAGCTTTCCCGCGTGCTTCGTCGAGGGCGTCGGGCAGACGCCCTTCAAGGTGGCCAACGAGCTCGGCATCATGGCCGTCATGCTCGCGGCCGCCCTCGCGCTGGTTTTCAGGAAGGGCGCCTGGCATCCGGGCGTGCGCGCCAAGCTGATCGTCTCGATAGTCTTCACGTTCCTGTCCGAACTCACGTTTACCGCGTACGCGGCCAATTACGACTGGCTCAACATGAGCGGGCACGTGCTCAAGATATACGCCTTCTGGCTGATCTACCGGTCGATCGTCGTCACCGGCCTCGAACGGCCCACCGAGCTGTTCTACGCGCGGCTCGACGCGAAGCGCGCTGCCCTGGCGCGCAGCAACGAATCGCTGTCCGCCGTGCTCAACATTCTGTCGCATGACCTGAAAGGGCCGCTTTCGTCCATCGCCGGCGTTTCGGCCCAGCTGGCCGAGTCGACCTCGGAGGAGAAGGACGGACCGCAGGGCGCCCTGCCGCGGCGCCTCGCCCTGATCACCGACGCGGCCGGCAACGCGCTTTCGCTCGTCGAGCGGGTGCTGGCCTGGGGCAGGGCGCAGAGCGGGCAGCTCGAGCCGGTCCGCGAGCGCGTCGGGATCGCGCACCTGGTCGAGGAGCAGCTCGCCCTGCTCGCCGAGATCCTCAAGTCGAAGGACCTCTCCCGGGCGGTCGCGATTCCGGAGAAGGCGGCGCTGTTCACGGACCGCGAGATGACGGCGACCATAATCCGCAACTTCATCCAGAACGCCGTCAAGTTCACGCCGCGGGGCGGCCACGTCCGGATCCGCGCGGAGCGGGAAGGCCTCGCGTGGGCGGTATCCGTGATCGACGACGGCGTCGGCATGTCCGAGGCCGAACTGGCCCGGCTCGACGGGCTCGGTCGTCGCCTGCGCGGCGTCGGCACCGAGGGCGAGCGGGGCTCCGGCTTCGGCCTCGTCATGTGCCGCGAGTTCGCGAAGCTGATGGGCGGCTCGATCCGGGTGTCGAGCCGGCAGGGCGAAGGTTCCACCTTCACCCTCGTCCTGCCGGCCGCGGACTGAAGCCGGAGCGCGTCAGTCCGAAGCGGCGACGGCCGTCGCGGAGGCCGCGCCCCCGCCGCCCGCCGCGCCTTCCGAGCCCGCCTTCGCGATGCGGAACTTGGCCAGCACCGGCGGAATGATCAGCAGGGCCGCCGCCGCGGTCACCCAGAAGGGCGCCACCGGCGCTACGCCCTTCCAGAGCATGGCGCCGAGCCAGGGCGCGGGCAGGGCCACGAGGCCGTTCGAAGTCGAGAGGAAGCCGAACGCGATGCCGCGCAGGTTCTCCGGCACCGCCTTCGAGATGAGGCTCTGGTAGGCCGGCTGCAGCATGCCCATGGCGAAGCCGAACGCGACGAAGCTGGCGCCCGCGGTCCAGGGCGAGGGAAAGAGGATGAGCAGCATGAGCGCGACGAAGGCCGTCGCGTAGCCCGCCGCGATGGCCCAGCGCTCGCCGGCCTTGTCCGCGAAATGCCCCGCCGGGATCATGACCAGCATGCTCGCGACGCCCGAGAGCGAATTGAGGAGCCCGATGGCCGCCACGTCGAGGCCGCGGTGCTCCTGCAGGAAGAGGGGCAGCAGGTTGCCCGAGAGCCCGAACGCGATGTCGCGCACGCCGTCGGAGAGCAGCAGCCAGGTGATGACGCCGCCGGAGACCGCCAGGGTGAGCATGGTCCTGAGCGAGACGCCGAAAGACTTGAGCGAGACCTCGCCGTCGCCCTGCGTCTCGCCGGAGCGCGAGGCCTCGCGGGCCATGGCCAGGCGGATGAGGGTCGCCGCGAAGTAGAGCGAGGCCGCGATCCAGATGAGCGAGCGCCAGCCGAGGAAGCGCGCGGCGAGCCCGCCCGCGAGCGGCCCCACCACCGACACCACCTGGAACAGGGTGTTGGTGACGCCGTAGACCCTGGCGCGGTTCTTCTCGTCGGAACGCTCGGCGATGTAGGCGTCGAAGCTCGGCGAGACGAAGGCTCCCGAGACGGCGCCCACGACCTGCCCGACCAGCAGCCAAGGCCAGCTGGGCGCCAGGATGGTGCCCACCCAGCCGAGCATGCCCGCCACCGAGCCGATGGCTATGGACTTGAGCCTGCCGATGCGGTCCGAGAGCCAGCCCCCCGCGATCTGCATGGCCAGCGGCATGATCATCGACAGGGTGAAGAAGAGCCCGATGTCGTCCACGCCGGCGTCGAGCTCCCGGAGGTAGAGCGGCAGGATGGGGAAGAACATCATCCCGCCCACGTTGGCGAGTATCATGGCCCCCATGAAGGTGGCCATCCTCGCGTCGAACAGGGGCTTCGCCCCCGCCAGAGGGGACCCCGCAGGGCTCCCCGCGGCCGCGGCCCCGTCGGGCGCCGCGCCGCTTTGCTTGTTGGTGCGCATCCGGGCAAGGTAGCGCGGCCCGAGTCCGGCCGGCAAGGGCGAGGGCCGCCATTCCGGGCGCGGCTTGAGGGGGAGGGCGGGCCGAGGCCGTCGCCTGCGAGGTTTTCCGTTTCCGACGCCGGCCCGCCCCAGGCTGGCGCCGCCCTCCGTGCGGTGTGTGTGGGGCGGCCCGGGATGGAAGGGCCCGGGAGGGAAGGGGCGCGCGCGACGCGGAGGGCGCGCGGAGGCGGACGGTTCCGCGCCCCTTCTCTCCCGGAGAGGATCGGACCGGAGGGCGAGACGCGGAAGCGCGTTCGCGTGATATAGTCGGCGCATGGGCGCGAGCTTTCTCTGGTACGACCTCGAAACCTTCGGCCTCGACCCGGCGGCCGACCGCGTCGCGCAGTTCGCGGCCGTGCGCACCGACGGCGAGTTCCGCGAAAAGGGCGAGCGCATCCTGCTCTACTGCAAGCCGGGCTCCGACTGCCTGCCCGACCCGCGTTCGTGCATGGTGCACGGCATCACGCCCGCGCACGCCGACGAGGCGGGAATTTCCGAGTACGAATTCGCCAAGGCCGTCCGGGCGGAGATGCTGGTGCCGGGCACGACGGCCGGCGGCTACAACACGCTGGCCTTCGACGACGAGTTCGTCCGGCACCTGTTCTGGCGCAACCTCTTCGACCCCTACGAGCGCGAGTGGGCCAACGGCAATACCCGCTGGGACCTGATCGACCTGGCGCGCGCCGCCCGCGACCTCCGCCCCGAGGGGCTCGTGTGGCCGAACCGCGACGACGGGAAGCCCTCGTTCCGCCTCGAGGTGCTGGCCAAGGCGAACGGCATCGCGCACGACAACGCCCACGACGCCCTCTCCGACGTGCTGGCCACCATCGGCCTGGCGCGCCTCCTCCGCGAGAAGCAGCCGAAGCTCTTCCAGTGGTACTGGACCCACCGCTCGCGCGATTCGTTGACCCGCCTCGTTGACCTGGTGGAGCGCACCCCGCTCGTGCACGCGGCCGCGGGCTTCACCTCGGAGCGCGGCTGCACCACGCTCGTCGCGCCGCTCGCCGTCGACCCGGAGAACCGCAACAACCTCTTCGCGGTGGACCTGCGCTTCGACCCCGAGGCCATCCTGGAGCTCGGCCCCGACGAAATCCGGCAGCGCGTGTTCGCGAAGGGCTCGGAGCTCGAAGGCGCGCGCATCCCCCTCGTCAAGATACGCCTCAACCGCTGCCCCTTCCTGGCGCCGGCCGCCACCATGAGCGCGGAGGCCGCGGAACGGCTCGGCGTGGACCCGGCCGCGGCCGAGAAACGGCGCGAGCTGCTGGCCCGGCATCCGGAGCTGATCCAGAAGATGGTGGCGGCCTTCGAGCTGCCGGGACCGCGCGAGGAAAGCGCCGACCCGGATTTCCGGCTCTACTCAGGCAGCTTCATCGGCGACGACGACAAGGCGCGCCTTTCGAAGGTCCACGCCGCCCTGGACGAGCTCGGGCCCGCGGCCGCGAAGCGCGAGGCCTACGCGCTCAAATTCCGCGACGACAGGCTCGCCCAGCTCCTCCGGCGCTTCTGGGCGCGCAATTTCCCCGAGACCCTCCCGCCCGCCGAGGCCGGGCGCTGGCGCGACTTCTGCGCCGCCCGGCTCCAGCTGCCGCCCGGCGAGGGGCGCGTCGACCTGGCCGAGTACGGCAAGCTCGTCATGGCCCGCCTCGACGACCCGGCCACGCCCGCGCGCGACAGGGCCGTCCTCCACGCACTGCTCGACTGGAAGCGCAAGCTCGAAGCCGAGGTGCTGTCCTGGAGCGGCGCCGCCCGCGGGAGCGTGGCTGGCGGGCTGCCGCCGGGGACGCCGCCGGGCGCCGGGGACGGCCCGCGCGAACCGGTAGCCGGAGGGCTGCCGCCGGGAACGGACGCCCGGAAAAAAACGGAGTCATGAACGGGGGAACCATGGTGAAGCTGACGATGAAACGCTTTCTTGCGACCCTGCTTGCGCTGTCGATCGCCTCGGTCGCCTTCGCCGACGAGCGGGACACCTACCTCGAACTGCTGGGCAAGGGAAAATACGAGGCGCTCGAAGCGCATCTCCGGCAGTGGACCGGGAAGGAACCGGAGAATCCCGAGCTCTGCATCGCCTGGTTCAACTACTACCTGCAGCGGAACAGCAAGAGCGGCGCGGCCATCGGCATGGACATCGACCGCTCGAAGCCCCACATGGTCATCACCGATCCCGAGACCGGCGAAGTGGTCGGCTACCTGGGCGAGCGGACGCTCTACGACCACGAGGACGTCGAGGCCGCCATCGGATGGCTCGAGAAAGGCATCGCGCTCGCGCCGGACCGGCTCGACATGCACTTCGGCCTCATCCACCTCCTCGCCGACATCGGCTCCGTCGAACGGCAGGTCGAGGCCATGGTGCGGGCCATCGACACGGGCGCCAGGATCGGTTCGCGCTGGCTCTGGTCCCTGGACGAGAAGATCCCCGACGCGGAAACCATCTTCCTTGAATCCATGCAGGACTATTACCGCGGCCTCTACGAGCGCGGCACCGACGAGACGCTGGGCGCGCTCCGCGATGTGTCGCTCAGGCAGATCGAGGCTTTCCCGCGGAGCCCGCACGCCTACAACCTGCTTTCGCTCTACTACCAGGAAGTCGGCGATTACGAAGGCAGCGTCGGGATACTCCTGCGGGCGCTCGAGCTCGACCGGCGCGATTGGGTCATCGTGGGGAATCTGGCCTTGGCCTACGAGAACCTGGGCGAGCTCGAAAAAGCCCGCGAATGCCTCGACCTGATCATCGCCGACGGGCCCGAGGAGTACGCCGAATGGGCGACGTACCAGAAGGAACGGATCGAAGAATGAGGAAGGCGGTCGATGGCCGCGGCGCGCCGCGGAGGCGCGCATGTACGGAGGCGATGACGATGAAGGCCCGCGTCCTTTTCCTGTCGGTCCTGCTCGCTTCGGCTGGCGCCGTTTCCGCGACGCCGGACCGCGCGGTCCACGTGGTCGAGCAGCTCGTCGGCTTTCGCGGCGAGGCCATGGTCGTCCGGCAACTGGTCCGGGACAACCTGGGCAGCCACGACCTGGCGCACATCCAGGTGTGGCTTGTCGAACGGCGCCTCTCCGACAACGGGACGCTGTCCCGCCACCTGCTGGCCGACTATCGCGAGAGTACGCTCGACGGCCTTGAGTTCATCGACGGCCGGCCCGACGAGCACCTGGCCGAGGTCCTCGCGGAGCGGCCGGATCTGTTCCACGACATCGAGTACGCCTTTCCCGCGGGCAACCAGGACGGTCGTAGCGTCATCGGCGGCGAAGTCGTCTGGTCCGCCAAGGGCGAGGAACTTCGCCTGGACCTGCTTTCGCGCCTGCCCGAGCTGGCGGCCTATCCGGGCACGGCCTCGGTGATCCAGGAGTTTGGCCACGAGGGTTACCGGGTCCTGCTCGTCGACTTCGGGTGCTCCTGCTTTGATACCGACTACTTCCAGAAGGTCGTCGCGCTTCCCCTGCGAGGATGATGGAGCCGTCGCCGACCGGCTCCCTGCCGCGCTCCCCCTTGCCCCGCGGGCGGCTTCCCGGCTTAACTCCCCGCATGGCAGTTTCCGTTTCCCGCAACGTGCTCTTCGACTTCGGCTACGTCCTGACCGGGCCGCAGGACGTATCGGCCTTCGATCCGCTGCTCGCGGAACTCAGGCTCTCTCGCGTCGCCTTCCTCGAGGCGTGGGGCAGGCACCGCGCGGGTTTCGACGGGGGGACGCTCGACGCGCGCGCGTACTGGGAGCTCGTGCTCTCGGAGGCGGGGCTCGCGGGAGCCGCGGACTGGGTCGGCGCGCATTTCGAGCGCATCATGCGCGCGGACCTCGGCGCCTGGGCGACGCCGCGCAAGGCCATGCACGTCCTCGTCGGACGGCTCCTCGAAGCGGGCGTCCCGGTCGGCATCCTCTCGAACATGCCGCCCGGTGCGGGCGCCAAATGGATGGCGCTCTGGCCCGGGCTCGACCGGATACCCTGCAAGCTCTGGTCCGGCGACG
>JAKLEE010000125.1 GCA_022703215.1 Spirochaetota bacterium
GGCGCTTCCCCGGAGGCTTCGCCTGATTCGCCGGTATCGAGGCCGCCGTCAGTTCCGGCGGCGGGCTCGGTTTCCGTCGCGGGCGCCGCTTCGGGAGCATCGGCTTCCTGCGCGGCGAGCGGTACCGCGAGCAGGGCCAGGGCGAAACCGACTGCGGCGAGGAGGACCGTGAGGCGACGGAGCTCGGATCTGGTTCGGGGCATGGGAACCTCTCGGGGCGAATCCGGATCGGCCCCGCTTCCGCGCACCGCGGATCGGGACCTCCTTCTGAATATCGGCGGCGGACAGTGGGGGAATGAGTCCGGCCTTCGCTTCAGGCCAGCGTTTTGGCCGCGCTGCCGAGGCGCTTGCAAAAGGCCAGGTCACGCGCGTCGGGGAAGCCCGGCCAGAGGCTTTGGCCGGGCGCTCCCTCGGAAAGCACCTCGTAGCCGCGCTTGCGGTAGAAGGGGATGGCCTTGGCGTTCTCGGTGGAGGTGTGGAGCTGGATGCCGGGAACCTTGAGCTCGCGCATGCGCGCCTCGAAGGCCTCGATGAGGCGGCCGCCCGCGCCGCCGCGCTGCAGCTCCGGGTCGACATTGATGTGGAGGTGGGCCGGGTAGTCCTTCCAGCTGGGGTCGGGCGCGGTTTCGGCTTTGGCGCCCGCGACGAGGCGGCGCGCGATGCGGTAGCTCTCCGGATGGACGAGGGCGGCGAAAGCCATGCGGAGGAAGAGGGCCGGGGCCATGCGGCGGACCGAGCGGGCCTGGCGGGCCGAATCGGGCGTGCCGACGCAGTAGCCGCGGACGCGGGCGGCCTTCCCTTCCCCCTCGAGCGCGACGAAGCCGGAGGATGGCTCGAAGCGCGGATAGTAGAGGACGAAGAACAGGGCGAAGAGCTTCCGGTCGTCGAAGATCCCGGTGCCGGCCATGTCGCGGCCGTAGAGGCCGGTGCGGTGGCAGATGTCGACGAGGCCCGCCTCGAGGCGGCGGCGCCCGATTTCGCGCAGGGCGGCGTCGAGGCGGACTATCCGGAGCGCCGTCGGCGCGGATGCGGCGCCCGAGCCCCGGACGGCCCCGCCCGCGATGGCGGCGCCGGAGCGCCCGTCGGCGGCGCCGCTCACGGCTCGTCCCCGAGGCTGGCCTCGATTTCCTTGAAATAGCGGACCGTGCGGACGGTCAGCTCGTCGGTGGCGTCTTCGTCGCAGACGACCACGGCCTTGCGGTGGAGCTGGAGGCAGGAGGCGGTCCACATGTGGTTGACGCCCTCCTCGACCATGGCGCGGAGCGCGCGCGCCTTGGCAGGCCCCGACACGATGAGGAGTATCTCGTCCGCGTCGAGTATGGTGCCGATGCCCACCGTGAGCGCGCGCGGGGGGACGGCGCTCGGATCGCCGCCGAAGTAGCGGGCGTTCGCGAGGCGCGTGTCGGCGGTCAGGGTCTTCTGCCGGGTGCGGCTGGCGAGCGAGGAGCCCGGCTCGTTGAAGGCGAGGTGGCCGTCCGCGCCGACGCCGCCGACGAAGAGGCGGATGCCGCCCGCTTCCGATATGGCCTTCTCGTACGCGGCGCACTCCGCGTCGAGATCGGTGGCCGTGCCGTCGGGAAGATGCGCGTTCGCCGCCTCGATGTCCACGCGGTCGAAGAGCCTTTCGCGCATGTAGGCGCGGTAGCTCCGGGGGTCGGAGGCGGACAGGCCCACGTACTCGTCCATGTTGAAGGTGGCCACGTGCCGGAACGAGAGGCCCTCCTCGCGGTGGAGCCGTACCAGCTCGCGGTACATGCCCTCGGGCGAGGCGCCGGTCGGGAGGCCCAGCGTGAAGCGGCGGCCCGGGCCGGGGGCGAAGGCTTCGATGCGCTTCGCGACGTGCCGGGCCGCCCAGCGCGACACCCCGTCGTAGTCCTGCTTGATCACGAGCCGCATCGCTTCCTCCGTGCCGGGATTATATTCAGGAAATTGAGTCCTTGAGGATGGCGCCGCCCGCCACGGAGAGCTTGACCTCGAGTCCGCCGTCGAAGGCCACCAGGTCCGCGTCGTAGCCCGGCAGCAGGTAGCCCTTGCGCGGGAAGCGCAGCACCTGGGCGGGGTTCGTGCTTGCGGTGCGCACGGCGTCGGACAGCGGGAGCCCCCAGGACACGAGCTTCCGCACGCCGTCGGCCATGGTGAGGGCCGAGCCCGCGATGACGTCGTCGGCCTTTCGGTGGAAGACGCCGCCCTCGAGGTAGACCTCCTCGCCGTTCGCCACGAGCGGCCCCTCGGTCTGACCCGTCGGCTTGAGCGCGTCGGTGACGAGCACGATCCTGTCGATCGGCTTGTCGCGCACGAGGAGCCTGACCAGGTCCGGATGCACGTGCTGGCCGTCGGCGATGATCTCGCAGGAGAATTCCGGGTGGATGAGCACCGCGCCGACCGCGTTCGGGTTGCGGTGATGCATCTGGCTCATCGCGTTCCAGAGATGGGTGGCGTGGAGTATGCCCGCCTGCATGCCTTCCACCATGTGCTCGTAGCTCGCGTTGGTGTGGCCTGCCTGCAGCACGATGCCCTTGTGCGCGCAACTCAAGGCGAGCTCCCTCATGCCTTTGAGCTCCGGCGCCACGGTCATGTTGCTGATGCGTCCCTCGGAGGCGCGCCAGAGCTCGTCCATGAAATCGAGGTCGACGGGCTTGAGGGTCTCGGGACGTTGCACGCCGAGTCGCTCCGGGCTGAGGAAGGGCCCCTCGAGGTGCAGGCCCATGATCCGGGCGCCGCGCTCGCGGCCCATGGCGGAGCTGGCTGCGCGGACGGCCTCGAGCAGGGCCCCGCTTTCCATCGGGTAGAGGGTCGGGCAGAAGGCGGTGACGCCGCGCTGGGCGAGGGCCTCCGACATGGCGACCACCGCGTCGGCGCTCGAATCCTCGGTGCCGAAGCCGCCGAAGCCGTGGATGTGCGTGTCGATGAAACCCGGCGCTACGAATAGCCCCGCGCAGTCGATGACGAGGGTCTCGGGGCCGAAGCTCTTCTGGCGGAAGCGCTTCTCGCCGAACACGTCGCTGATCCGCCCGTCCTCGACCAGGACCGAGCAATCCTCCATGGTGGCGATGCCCGTCATGACCGTGGCGCCGCGAAGCACGAGCGGACGCATCTTCAGGACCCCGCTCCGCGGGCGCGGAGCACGCGGTCCCAGCCGATCGGCAGGCGCGCGCCCGGACCGGAAAGCTCGGGCACCGAGAAAAGCCGCGACAGGAAGGTGGCGCAGGCGCCCTCGGCGACATCGTGCTCGCCGTCGCCCGCGAAGACGAGCGCCGCTCCCTGCGCGGCCAGGATGTCGCGGAGGGCCGGGAAGCGCGCGTCCAGGGCGGCGCGCGTCTCCGCCTCTCGGCGGCGGAATTCGCCGCAGGCGAAGACCGCGCGCGGGGCGAGGGCGGCGACGACCGGCACGAGGGAGCGGAACACCCGCTCGACGAAGGCTTCGAAGGAGGAGTCGGCGTCCGGGCCCGAAACCTCGCCGGGCGCCCGGCCCTCGGCGTCCGCGAGCTCGCCGGCGGCGTAGAGCGAGCCGTAGTGGACCCGGCCGCCGAGGGCGATGCCGAGCCCGGCGCCGGGAGCGGCCTCCCGTCCGTCCGCCGCGTTCCCGTTACCGTTCCCGCGCGCGAGGACGCAGACGAAGTCGGAACCCGGCTCGGTCCGCGCGTTCGCGAGGCGGGCCCAGGCGCAGGCGTTGGCGTCGTTTTCCAGGATGAAGGGAAGCCCGCCCTCAGGCGCGAGCTCGCGCGCGAGCGGGTAGTCGCGGAGGCCGAAGGGGCGCGAGCGGAGCACGGTGCCCTCGACCGGGTCGACGATGCCGGGAAGCGCGGCGCAGGCGCCGACCAGGGGCAGGCCGCGGGCCGCCGCCCGCGCGCGGGCCTCGTCCAGGGCCGCGCGGGCCAGCCCGGGCAGGGCGGCGCCTGACGAGCGGCCCGCGGACTCGAAGCGCTCGACCAGGTCCCCCCGCAGGTCGACGAGGGCGCCCCGCCAGGCGCCGGGTGTCAGGTCGAGCCCGGCGACCAGCCCGAAGCGCCGGTCGAAGTCTATGGCGACGGGCCGACGGCCGCCGCGCGGCGCGGCCTCGCCGGGCTCGCCCTCGACGAGCAGGCCCGACTCGATGAGGGCGCCGATCAGGCTGCCCGCCGTGGAGCGGTGCAGGTCGAGCTCGCGCGCCAGGTCGGCGCGGGAGAGGCCCGGGCGGCGCCAGACGGCGCGCGCGGCGACCGCGAGGTTGGCGTCGCGCTGGTATCGGTTGTTGCTCGTCCTCACCGCTCGTTCTCCCCTCGTCCCGCGGCACCGATCGAGTTGACAGAGTTGGTACGCACGGAGTACAAACTAAAGGTACGCGCGCCCTCGCGGCCTTGTCAAGCGTCCGGTCCGCCGGCGCTGGCCTTGCCCGGCGGTCGCCGCGGGGAGGCAACCATGACGCAGGAACTCCAGGAATTCGACGGGGACGGCCTCGGTCTCGTGCCGCGCCCGGTCCGCGCGGAACGCCGGAATGGCTCCTACGACCCCGGCGCGGCGCCGGTCCTCGCGGGCGAAGGCTTCCAGGCGGCCGCGCTCGAGGACGCCCGCGGCCTCCTTTCCGCCGCCTGGGGCCGCCCCTGGCGCGCCGCCGCGGGCGGGCACGCCGCCCTGCTCCTCCGCCGCCGCGCGGGCCTGGCCGACGAGGGCTATGTCCTCGACCTGGCTCCAACGGGCGCCGTCCTCGAGGCGTCCACCGAGGCCGGGCTCAAGGCCGGCGTCAACGCGCTCCGCGCCCTCGCCCTGGTCCACGGCCCGGTCCTGCCCGCCTGCCGCGTCGAGGACGAGCCGCGCTTCGCCTGGCGCGGCTTCATGCTCGACTGCGCGCGGACCTTCTTCGGCGTCGAATTCGTGGAACGCATGATCGACCTGGCCTCGCTCCACCGCCTCAACCGCTTCCACTGGCACCTCTCGGACGACCAGGCCTGGCGCCTCGACCTGGCGGCCCTGCCGGAGCTGGCGGCGAAGGGCTCGAGCCGGAGCGACACGCGATACCACCGCTCGCCCTACGTCCGCGGAGGGAAGTATTCCGAGGCGGACGTCGCGCGGGTGGTGGCCTACGCGGCCGCGCGCGGCGTCGAGATCATCCCCGAGATCGAGCTGCCCGGCCACGTCACCGCCCTGCTCGCCTCGCACCCGGAGCTGGCCTGCGTCCCCCGGGACTTCGCGCCCGAGGACCGCTTCGGCATCTTCGAGGACGTGCTCTGCCTCGGCAAGGACGAGGTCCTCGCCTTCACGGGACGCGTCCTCGACGAGGTGGCGCGGCTCTTCCCCGGCAAGTGGCTCCATTCGGGCGGCGACGAGGTGCCGACCTCGCGCTGGGAGGCCTGTCCCCGCTGCCGCGAGCGCGCCGCGAAGCTCGGCGTCGAACCGTCCCGCCTCCAGGGCTGGTTCACCCGCGAGGTGGCGCGCATGGTCGCCGAGCGCGGCAAGGTGCCCGCCTTCTGGGACGAGGCCCTCGAGGCCGGCGTCCCCTCAGGCTCGCTCGTCTTCGCCTGGCGCGGGGCGGAGCGCGGGCCGGAAGCGGCGCGGCAGGGCGTCGACGCGGTCATGTGCCCCATGACCAAGGCCTGCTACCTCGACCACAAGCACCTGGACGACAGCGAGGAGCCGGGCCAGCACGCGGTCTGCACCGTGGCCGACAGCTACGCCTTCGAGCCCGTGGCGGTCTTTGCGGGCGGCGACGAAAAGCGCGTGCTCGGCGTCCAGGCCAACCTCTGGACGGAAGTCGCCTACAACGGGCGCCAGGCCGAGTACCAGACCTTCCCGCGGCTCTCGGCCGTCGCCGAAGTGGCGTGGACCGCCAAGGCCCGCCGCGACTTCGCCTCGTTCGAACGTCGCCTCGGGCCCTGGGGCGCCATGCTCGACCGGCTCGGCGTCAACCGCTACCGGGGGGCTTTGCGCTGAAGTCGGCTCAGAAGCCCTTCGTCAGGTCGCAGCCCGAGACCTCGTAGAAGAGCTCGGTGCCTTCGAACACGAAGCGCTCCTCGGCGGTGATCACGGCGATCCGGTCCTCGTAGGGGCTCTTGAAGTAGCCGCAGACGAACACCGCGAGGGCGCGCGGCCAGGGTTCGCGCCTGATGACCTTTCCCCTCCGGCCGTCCCGGCTGACGAGCACCGCGTAGGACGCGACCGCGTCACGGAAGTCCGGTTCCTTCTCCCGCACCAGGTCGATGGTGGCGGCGTAGACGTGGCCGGACGCGTAGAGCGGCCACTCGCGGAATTCCGTCGCCGACTGGACGATGCCGTAATAGGCCAGCTTGCCGAGCCAGAAGTCCTTGATGCGCGCGAAGGCGAGCGCCGAAAAGTCCCCGTCCGCGGGCTCCGGGTCGTCCCATGCCAGGCTGTCGTAGGTCGCGGTCCAGAGCCGGTCGTCGCTCTCGAGGGACTGGATGACGTACTCGACGAGGACCCCGCCGCGGCCCTCGACGCCGCGCTCGATCGAGTAGGCGATCATGCCGTTCGGCGACCAGCCCCAGAGGCGGAAGACCGGGAAGCCGTAGATGAGCCCGTAGGGGTCGCCTTCGGGGAAGGCCGGGTCCGCCGGCGACACGAAGCGGAAAGGGTTCACCTTCTCCGGGACGGTCCAGGGCGCTCCCTGGGCCGCCGCCGCACCGGAAAAAACCGCGAGCGCCGCCGCGGCCATGGCCGCGCGCATCATCCTCTTCATGCCCGTTCCTCCCGCGGAGATCATACCACGCCGGACGCCCGGCGCCCGCGAGCCCCTCCCCGCGCCACCCTTGCCCACGGGGGCACTTAAAGCGGATACTGGACGCATGCACGACATCGTCGCCTTCTGCCCCGTGGGGCTCGAGCGCATCCTCGCCGAGGAAGCGCGCCGCCTGGGGCTCACCCCTTCCGACCGCTCGGCCGGCCGCGTCACGCTCTCCGCCGACGGCCGGGGCCTCGCCCTGGGCCTCATGGGCCTCCGCACCGCCGACCGCCTCCTCCTCCGCGTCGCCTCGTTCGACGCGCCCGACTTCGACAGCCTCTTCGAGGGCGTCCGCAAGCTCCCCTGGGAGCGCTGGGCCGCCCGCGAGGACAAGGTTTCCGTGGGCAAGGTCCGGAGCCGCGACTCGCGACTCTCCGCCTCCACCGCCGTCCAGTCGGTGGTCCACAAGGCCGTCTACGCGCGCCTCGGGCAGGCCTACAAGACCTCGCGCCTCCCCGAGACCGGCGCCGAGCGCGAAATCCGCGTCGACCTCGAGGACGACCGCTGCGAGATCCTCGTCGACCTTTCCGGCGAGGCCTTCTTCAAGGACATGA
>JAKLEE010000126.1 GCA_022703215.1 Spirochaetota bacterium
CATTTGTCGTAGTCGGAGCTTTGGTAGAGCCAGAGCTTCTCTGCGTGCGCCCCGAATTCGGCGTAGAGCATGGCGCGCGCGTCCTGCGGATTCCTGGCGCGCTGGAGGATGCGCGTCACCAGATCGTACCACTCGGGCAGGGTCCGTTCGTACGTGCGGTAGAACTCCTGGTAGGCCCACTCGTAGGCGCGGAATTCCGCGTCGAGCAATGTGGTGGCGAAGGTGTTGAGCGAATAGTCGATGGCGAAAGTGCCGATCGAGGCGATCTGGTAGCCGGTCGTGGCCAGGGCTTCGGTGATCTTTCCGCCGGCCCGGGACAGGGCCATGTCGATGGCGGTCTGCTTGAGCGCTTCCGTGTCGCCCGCCATGACCTTCTGGAGGATGTCGACGTAAACGGCCGCATCGCCGATCCGCTCGAGCTCGCCGTTCAGCTTTTCGAGGGCGGGAAGTTCCGCGAGCATGGACGTCCAATCGCCCGCGGTGCCGGCCCAGCCCGCGCCCTCCACCAGCGACTGCCAGGCGTCATTGAGGACGTCGGCCTTCGAGAGGCCTCCGACGTCGGCGGTCTCCGCGACGAATTCGGCCAGCTCGCTCGAAGGCGCGTCGCCTCGCGGGGCCAGGGCGACGGTGGTCAGGTGGTCCATGCGGACGACGGCGCGGTCGTCGCGGAATTCGGCCAGCTCCTGGCGCCACGCCCCGGACTCAGGATCCCAGGTGACTGCGATGAGCTTGTCCGCGGGCTTTTCGCCCGGCAGGGCCGAGGCGTCCGGATACGGCAGCTCGATCTCGAGGAAGGAATCGAAGCTCGTGACGCTTCCGCAGTCGACGTCCCAGGCCGCCAGGGCTCCCGAACCGGAGCCGAGCGCGGTGATCCGGAAGTCCTGCGCCGAGTCGAGGGCGAGCGGCGGCAGGGTGACCTTCACGTCGCGCGCCTCGACCACGATCGCGTCCTCGGAAGGCTCGAGGCGGCGCGAGACGAGTTCGGTGCCGGCGCCGAAGCCCGGGGCCGCCGCGGCGGGCGCGAGCGTCTCCACGCCGATCCAGTCCACCTCGGCCCTGTGGCCCGTGTACCAGCCGTACGCGTTCATGGCGACGCGGAAATACGGCTTCGAGGCTGGCGCCGCGGCGATGGGGTACTCGACGCCGTCCAGGATGTAGGCCGCCTTGCCGGTGGCCGGTTCGTAGACCAGGGTTTCCTCGATCCACTGTCCGAAGGGGGCGTTCTCGATGGTCGCGAAGGTGCCCGGGGCCTTGAAGCCGTCGGTGACGGCGACGAAGCCCTTGGTCAGGGGATAGCGCCCGGGATCGTAGCTGAAGTTGACGTGGAGGACGCCGACCAGGGCGGGTTCGGCGACGCCCGCTTTCGGGATCTCGGCGTCCGCCTGCTGGAGGAAGAAACCGCCGGCGAAGTAGTCGTTGGCGTAGCTGATCCGCGCGCGCCGCGTGACCCGCACCGTTCCCGACGCGGGCATGGGGAAGGCCTTGCCGTAGACGAAGGGATTGCGGTCCACGTCCTTGGTGGAGATCACGAGCGCGCCGCCCGATGCGGCGAGCCGGCCCATGGCGTCGGCGCCGGTCTTTTCCTCGACGGCGTACCAGGAGGCGCGGTCGAACGCGTCGAACTCGTCGCGGAACGCCACCGCGCCGGCCGGACCGCCCGCGGCGGGACCGGAGGCCCAGGCTTCGGCCGTGACCTCGACGAGCGCGGGCGCGCCGCCCGAACGCCAGAAACTGGGAGCGGCCTCGGGCGCGTCCCCGAAGGGCGCGTCGAAGGAATACGCGCCGTCCACATCGCCGGGACAGGAAATGAAAAGAAGCGCGGCCGCGAAGGCGGCCGCGAAGGCGAGGCGGGTGTGCGCCATCTGATCCTCCGCGAATGGGATGTAGCATCAAGTATAGGCGCTCTCGCGGATGGGGCAAATTTGAGGGAGCCGTTCTCCCGGAAAGAATCCCCCCGGCGCCGCGCTCCACAGCGCGGCGCCGCCCCTCCTCGCCTCGCGCCAGGGATCGGAGCGGAAAGCCCGGAGCGGCCGCCACATACCGCACGCCGCGATGTGAACCTGACATGCCGCCGCGAACCAAGCCGCCGCGGCCGCGAGGACTTGGAGCGGAGAGCCCGGCCGCGCGCGGTCCGCGCCCGCGAACCATAGGCGCCGCGAGCGCGAAGGCGGACCGCGGGCGGGGCGCCCGCAATCCGGACCCTTACTTGAGCTTTTCGAGCTGGGCGCTCAGGGCGCGGAGGTCGCGGGGGTACGGGGCTTCGACTTCGACGCGCGCGAGCGTGGCGGGGTGCGGGAAGGCGAGCGACCAGGCGTGGAGGCCGACGCGCGAAAGCAGGGGCTTTTCGTCGAACTCGTCGCCGCGCCATTTGCGCTTGAAGGCGGAGAGCTTGACGGGCCGGCCGTCGCCGTAGAGGCGGTCGCAGGCGACGGGGTGGCCGAGGGCCTTGAGGTGCACGCGGATCTGGTGGGTGCGGCCGGTCTCGGGGCGGGCTTCGACGAGCGAGTACTTTCCGTAGCGGCCGAGCACCTTGAAGCGCGTGCGGCTCGGCTTGCCGCGCTCGGGATCGGCGACGGTGCGGTGCATGGGGTCCGCGTCGGGCGCGAGGGGGATCTCGCAGACGGTCTCGTCCCACTCGGGTTCGCCGAGGACGACGGCGCGGTAGGCTTTCTCCACCGCGCGGCTTTCGAAGGCTTTCGAGAGCGCGGCGTGCGCCTCGGGGTTCCGCGCGTAGATGAGGGCGCCCGAGGTGTCCTTGTCGAGGCGGTGCACGGTCATGAGCGCGCCGTACGCGTCCTCGAGGCGGGTCGAGACGACGGGCGCGAGGACGTCGTAGCGGTCGGGGATGACGAGGAAGCCCGCGGGCTTGTCGACGACGAGGAAGGCGGGGTCCTCGAGGAGGACGGGGATGGTGGCTTTCATGCGGCTGCCATTATAGCGGGAAAGGACGCCGCGCGTCGCCCGGGGGGAGGGGTTCAGCCGCCCGGGCGCGTTTCGCCCGATGCCAGCTCCTCCCGCAGGATCCGCAGCACGGCTTCGAGGTAGGCGCCGCCCTCGAAGGGCAGGCCGTGGTAGGCGCCGCGGATTTCCACGTGGGTGGACGCGGGGAAGAGGCGGGAGAGCGAGCGGCGGCCGTAGGCGGCGTTCACCACGGTGTCGGCGCCGCCCCAGACGACGCGCGGGGCTTCGGGCCGCGGCACGCGATCGGCGAGCGAGGCTTCCCAGCGTACGAGCTTATGCATCCAGGCGCTCGGCGGGTCGCCGACGCGGAGGGGGTCACGGGCGGCGATCCGCTTCCACGCCTTGTCGTGCGTCATGCCGACGGTGCGGCCCGGCAGCCGCGGCATGGCCCATTCCGCGAGGAAGAGCCCGAGCCGCGAGGGCCACCAGGCCACGATGCGCACGAGGGGCGAGAGGAAGAGGAAGCGCTCCGTCCGCGCGGGGGCGTCGGGCGGGAGGGTCGAGAGGAATTCGGCGATGGCGGCCGCGCCGGTGGAAAAGCCGACGACCAGGACGGGGCGGTCGCTGCGGATCGGGCCGCCGTCCAGCAGGGCGCCGACCGCGGCGCCGTACGCGGAGAAGTCGTCCACCCAGCCGCGCTCGCCGGGCGAGGCGCCGTGGCCCGGCAGGTCGAGCCCGGCGTAGGTCCAGCCCGAGTCGAGGGCGGCGCGGATAATGGCCGGCGCGGAGAGGCCGTGCTCCTGGTAGCCGTGGACGAAGACGACCGTGCCCCGGCTTTCGCCCGCGGGGAAGCGGAGGTGGACGGCGCATTCGAGCCCCTCCGGACCCAGGCGCTCGAAGGCGGCGCCGCCCGGGGCGGGCGGGAGGCCGTAGTGCGCGTCGGCCGCGGCGAGGGCGGACGCGAGCGCCTCGGGGCTGGTCTCGTCGCCGGGAAAGCGCGCGCCCGAGAGCGTGAGTGCCCAATCGGCCGGCGCTTGAGCCGCGGCGCTGCTGACGGGGGCCGGGACGGACACCAGAACCAGCGCCGCGAAGAGGATGCCGCGCGGGAGTCCGCGCCTGAACGGTGCCATGGCCTCGAAGATAGCACGCTCGAGGCCGTATTTTAGGCGTGCCCCCCGTTTCAGGCGCGGGCGCCGCGTGCCCAGACGTCGCGGGCGCGGCGGGCGGCGCGGTCGAGCAGGCGCCCGATCTGCGCGCGCTCGTCGGCGCCGATGACGTCGAAGGGGTCGCCGATGCGTTCCGGCGCGAAAGGCCGGGCCGCCTCGATGCGGTCGAGGAGCTCCTCGCCGGGCCCCGCGAGCTCGAGCCGGAACGAGCGGCGGTCGCGCGCGGAATGGCGCTTGCGGAGCCAACCCGTGGCGAGGCAGGGGCGCGCGACCACGGTCAGGGTGGGCCGGTCCCAGTCGAGCGCATCGGCCATGGCGGAAGGCGCCATGGCGCCGAAGACGCGGGCGTGGCGGATAAGTTCGTACTGCGCCAGGGTGATGCCGAAGGGCTTGAGGGCCTCGGTCGCCTTGCGGCGCCAGGCCGCCGAGACGCGTTCCATCGATTCGAGTATGGCCAGCGGCCCTTCGTCACGCATATTGGTTAGAACTCTAAGCGAAATTTTTTCCGCCGTCAAAGCCCCGGATCGCTTGCCGCGAGCGCCCGACTTTGGGTAAATTCCTAATTGCCGCGTAGAACGCGACGCAATCCGTTCAAAACCCGACCGGCGGGCCGCGCGAGCGGCCGCCCGGTCGCGGATACACCCCAGTTTCAAGGAGAACGAAATGGCCAAGCAACTCATGTTCAGCGAGGACGCGCGCAGGAAGCTCCTGTCCGGTGTCGAGCAGATCTCGAAGGCCGTCAAGGTCACCCTCGGCCCGAAGGGACGCAATGTCCTCCTCGACAAGAAGTTCGGCGCCCCGACCGTCACCAAGGACGGCGTCTCCGTCGCCAAGGAAGTGGAGCTCGAGGACGCCTACGAGAACATGGGCGCCCAGCTCCTCAAGGAAGTCGCCACCAAGACCAACGACGTAGCCGGCGACGGCACCACCACCGCCACGGTCCTCGCCTACTCCATGGTCAAGGAAGGCCTCAAGGCTGTCGCGGCCGGCATGGACCCGATGAGCCTCAAGCGCGGCATCGACAAGGCCGTCGAGCTCGCCGTCGAGGAGATCAAGAAGAACTCCAAGGAAATCAAAGAGAAGGACGAGATCGCCCACGTCGCCTCGGTCTCCGCCAACAACGACATGGAGATCGGCAACGAGATCGCCGACGCCATGGAGAAGGTCGGCAAGGACGGCGTCATCACCGTGGAGGAGTCCAAGACCATGGACACCGCCATCGAGTACGTCGAGGGCATGCAGTTCGACCGCGGCTACATCAGCCCCTACTTCGTCACCAACCGCGACACGATGACCACGGTCTTCGAGAACCCCTTCATCCTCATCCACGACAAGAAGATCTCGAACATGAAGGACATGCTCCCCATGCTCGAGAAGATCGCGCAGACCGGCAAGCCGCTCGTCATCATCGCCGAGGACGTCGACGGCGAGGCCCTGGCCACGCTCATCGTCAACCACCTGCGCGGCACCCTGACCGCCTGCGCCGTCAAGGCGCCCGGCTTCGGCGACCGCCGCAAGGCCATGCTCGAGGACATCGCCATCCTCACGGGCGGCGAGGTCATCAGCGAAGAACTCGGCCTCAAGCTCGAGAGCACCGACATCTCCCAGCTCGGCAAGGCCAAGACCGTCAAGATCGACAAGGACAACACCACGATCATCGAGGGCGCGGGCAAGCAGAAGGACATCGACGACCGCAAGGCCCAGATCAAGGCCCAGATCGAGGAGACCACCAGCGACTATGACCGCGAGAAGCTCCAGGAGCGGCTCGCCAAGCTCGCCGGCGGCGTGGCCGTCATCAACGTCGGCGCGACCACCGAGGTCGAGATGAAGGAGAAGAAGCACCGCGTCGAGGACGCCCTCTCCGCCACCCGCGCGGCCATCGAGGAAGGCATCGTCCCCGGCGGCGGCCTGGCCCTCATCCAGGCGGTCCAGGCCCTCGAGAAGGCCGACATCACCAACCTCACCGACGACGCCAAGGTCGGTTTCCGCATCGTCAAGCGCGCCCTCGAGGAGCCCATGCGCCAGATCGCCGAGAACGCCGGCGTCGACGGCAGCATCGTCGCGGACCGCGCCAAGAACGAGAAGAAGGGCATCGGCTTCGACGCCGCGAAGATGGAGTGGGTCGACATGGTCAAGTCCGGCATCATCGACCCGGCCAAGGTCACCCGCTCGGCGCTGCAGAACGCCGCATCGGTCGCGAGCCTGCTTTTGACCACCGAGTGCGCCATCACCGACCTGCCCGAGCCCAAGGCCCCCGCCGCCGGCGGCGGCGGCATGGGCGGCATGGGCGGCATGGGCGGTATGGATTACTGATCTACAAGCAGGATAAACGCTGCGTGAAAGGCGCCCCGCGAGGGGCGCTTTTCATTGCTGGCCGCCCATGCCGTGTCGGTTGATCGCCGAGCGTCAGCGTGGAAACGCTCCCCGAAGGGGTTCAAAGCGGCCGCGCGCAGGATGCGCGCACCGATACCGAGTTCGCGAAGCGAACTCGATGTCACGGTCGTGCAGGGACGCACGACCGTGACTGCGGCGCCGCCATTCGCTTGCGAATGGCGAGGAATGGGAGGCATGGACTACTAAGTCCGGACTCCGTAGCACGCTGCATAGCAGGGCCGCGCCGCAAGGCGCGGCTCTTTATTGGCGGCCGCCCATGCCGCGCATGCCGTATCGGGAGATCGCCGAACGCAGTTCGGCGCCGCGAAGGGCTTCCGCCCTTCGCGCGGCATGGGAGGAATGGGAGGCATGGACTACTAAGGTCCGCCGCTGGATTTGCACAGTGCCGCGCCCGCGAGGGCGCGGTTTTTCTTTACCGCCCATTCCTCCCATGCCGTTTCTGTTGATCGCCGGAGGCGCGAGGCTCTTCGCGCGGCGTGCATGACCGTGTTTCCATGGATCGGGTTTTCCTGCTACAATCGGCCCACCCAGGGAGAACACCGATGAAAGCGCTCCACGCGGACTCGAAGTCAGACGCCCTCGCGAAGATGTACGAACAGAGTTTTTCGGGAATCGAATACTTCAAGCCAGGCCAGGCGCTCGAGACCGAGGTCGTGTCGATCTCCAAAGACTGCGTGTTCGTGCGGCTCAACGGCAAGAACGAGGGCCTCCTCGATCTGGACGAGCTCCGCGACAAGGACGGGAAAGCCGCCGTCGAGGTGGGCGACCGGATCCGG
>JAKLEE010000127.1 GCA_022703215.1 Spirochaetota bacterium
GGGACTTACGGAGCCCAGGCGCTGCCCGGCCTCGGCCCACCCCACGCGGAGGACGGTCGTGTCGACGGCGACGGGCTCGCGGACCTCGCGCTTGCGCTCCTCGACGACGATTTCGCGCTTGGGCGGCAGGAAGGGGAAGGCGGCGGGCTTCCTCACTTCCCGCTCGATCCGCTCCTTCTCGATCCGCACCCGGAATATCTCCGGCGCGCGCGCGGCGAACACGGTCTCATCCCGGTACGGCTCGAGCTCGGGCGGGACGGCCAGGGCCTCCCACTCGACGTATTCCGGAACCACGGGCTCCGGCGGAATTCCGCGCGCCGCCCATTCGGTGACGCCCTCCCGGCCGGCGCGCGAGAAGATCTTGACGAGTTCCTCGGCGCGCTTCGACGCCCCGGCCGAGAGCCCCGCGTCGAGCAGGTGGCGCGCGATGGCGCCGGCCGTCCATTCGGCCCCGTCGGGATCGGGCTTGAAGGTGAGCACCGCGGCGAGTTCCGCCTCGTCGACGGAGAGGCTGAGCCGGCCGCGCACCGTGAGCGGAGGCATGTTCCCGCCGCCTTAGGGCTTGAATCCCTGGCCGATCGCCTTGGCGAGCTTGTGCTTGAGCAGGCGGTTCTCCTTGCGGAGCTGGCCGATCTCGAGCGCCTGGATCTTCACGGTTTCCACCAGGTCGCCATGGCTCAGGGCTCCCGTGTGCAGGAGGTCCTCCACGTACGCCACCTTGGCCTCGAAGTCGATCTCAGCCTCCATCTCGGCGGACTGGAAGCTCTCGTCGAGGTAGGCCGTCTCGAGCGGGGAATCGTCCTCGCCCTCGGTCGAGACGATCTTGTCGGCGATGCGGTACACCGCCTGCGACAGCACCGACTGCGGCTTGTAGCGGATGATGGGAATCCGCGACCCGAGCGCGACGTCCTGGATGTCGTCGCGGTAGATGACGCCAAGGTGCTCGAGGTCGAGGTTGAGGTATTCCTTGCAGGACCTGCGGATCTTCTGCGCCTTCTCGGCGTCCTTCGGATCCTCGAGCATGTTCATGACCAGGCGGGGACGGAAGCGGGCGGCCCGATCGGCGAAGGCGGCCGCGCTCTCCGGATCCGCCAGCGCGATCTCGTCGAGGATGGCCGGGATGTAGGCCTTCTGGAGCGAGGATCCGTCCTTCCGCAGGGCCTCGAGCGCGGTCCAGGCCTTGGACCCGCGTTTGAAGGTGGTCCACATCAGGCGGAACATGGCGTTCTTTAGGAAGAGGTAGGCGTTCAGCGTGGCGGTCAGCGCGGGCGCGGTGACCACGATGCCCGTCGGGCCCATGAGGAAGAAGTCCAGGATGTTCGAGCTGGTGCCGGCGCCGAGGTCCAGGACGAGATAGTCCGCGTCGATGGAGAGGAGGCTCTTGACGAGGCGGTTCTTCTGCAGGGAACTGATGTTGGCCAGCCCGGGGATTTCCGCGTCGCCGGGCACGAAGCGCAGGTTCGCCACGTCGGTGTCGAGCAGGATCTCGGAGAAATCCATCCCGCTGACCGAGAGCCAGGTGCCGATGCCGCGGCGCGCCCCGGTCTGCCCCAGGATGACGTGGAGGTTCGAAGCCCCTAGATCGAGGTCCGCGAGCACGACACGCCGCCCCGATTCGGCGAGGGCGATGGCCATGTTGGCCGCGAGCAGGGACTTCCCCACTCCGCCCTTTCCCGAGGCGATCGGCACCACGCGCATCTACTCGCTCCCTCCGCCGGTTCCGGCGTCGTCCACCGGGACGGTTTCGAATTCTTCCATTATTCCGGCCGCGATGCCGGGTCGTCCGTCCGGCGGGGCGGACGCAGGCCGGGAAAAGGCGAGAAGCGAGGCTGCCGCGAGATCCCAGACCGCTATGGCCCCGAATCCCGCCAGCGCCAGCGCCGCGCCGCCCGAGCCCGTCGCCACGGCGGGGAAGGAGGCAAGTCCCGGCATCATGATGAGCGCGGTGGCGACCGAAAGCGCTTTCGCGACGGCGAGGAAGGGCCTGAGCGGATCATAGCGGACGGGGTCGTGCGAAAGCGCCGCGAGGCCGCACGCGACCAGGAGCTGCGGGGCGATGGCGTGCAGCAGCCCCCTTGAAGCGGCGGGCTCGACCCCGAGCAGCTCCGAGGCCAGGCGCACGAAGACGAAATAACGAGCGGCCTCGATGACCGCGCCGATGAAGTAGAGCCTGGAGCGCCGCATATCGCGCTAAACTCTACTTTCTAAGGATGGTACCGTCAAGGAGTTGACAGTCCATGGCGCGCGTGGGCAAATTCAAGCCATGAGCGACAAGCCGGTCATCGGGCGTCGCGGGCGGGCGCTTTGGCCCCTGCTCGGCGCCCTTCTCGTCGGAGTTTCCTTCCTCGGCGTCTCCGCGGTTCCCGCCGCGGCGGAATCGAGTTCATACGATGCCCGGCGCTACGCGTCGATACTCCAGAACGTCTTCGACTTCGTCCTCGAGAACTATGTCGAGGAAGTGGATCCCGCCCTCCTCTACGAGGGAGCCATGAAGGGCATGTTCGACGCCCTCGGCGACCCCCACTCCGTCTACCTCGACGCGGCCATGATGTCGGACATGAGCGACACGACCACCGGGGAGTACGGCGGCATCGGCACCTACATCTCCAAGATCCCGCCCGACGCCCTCAAGCCCGGCGACAAGCCCTGGGTGGAGATCGTTTCCCCGATCGAGGACACGCCCGCGTGGAAGGCCGGGATACGGCCCGGAGACTGGATCAAGACCATCGACGGCGAGCCGACGGACAGCCTCTCGATGGACGAGGTGCTCCTCAAGATACGCGGCAAGCCCGGCACGCCGATCGTGATCACCATACTCAGGGGAGAATCGCTCACGTTCGAGCTCACGCTGGAGCGCGCGCGCATCGAGATACCGAACATCAAGCGCGAAATGATCCCCGGCGGCACGGGATACCTGCGAATCATCGAGTTCACCCCGCAGACAGCCACCCGCGTCAAGGAATCGCTCGATTACTTCGCGGCCAACGGATACCGGAACCTCGTGATCGACCTCAGGAACAATCCGGGCGGACTCTTGCAGGCGGCGGTGCAGGTCGCGGACCTCTTCCTCGACTCCGGCGTCATCGTCTCGACCAAGAGCCGGCTGGCCCACGAGAACCTCGTGTACCGGGCCGAGCGGGGCGTGGCCGTGCCCGCGGGCCTCCCCATCGTCGTCCTGATCAACAAGGGCTCCGCGAGCGCTTCCGAGATCCTGGCCGGCGCCCTCAAGGATCACCGCAAGGCCTACCTGATCGGCGAGACCAGCTACGGCAAGGGTTCGGTCCAGCAGATCTACCCGATCGGCGACGGCGGCTTCAAGCTGACGATGAGCCGTTACTACACGCCCAGCGACGCCAACATCGACAAGCTCGGCATCGCCCCCGACCTCGAGGTCCGCGAGCCCGACCTCACCGGCGAGGAAGAGGAGGCGTTGACCCGCATTTTCGACGAGCGCCTGCTCGAGACCTTCGCCAGGGAAAACCCAGAGGCCCCGCGCCCGACGCAGGATGCCTTCGTGCGCAAGCTCCTCGGTTCCGGATTCAAGGTCCGCGAGGACCTGCTGCGCAGGCTCGTCCGCGACGAGATCGGGCGCACCAGCATCGCGCCGGTCTACGACCTCGAGTTCGACATACAGCTCCAGGCCGCCCTCGAAGCCTTCAAGAGCGGGAATTTCACCGCCCTGCTCGCGGCGACGCGTTCCGTACGGGAGCTCCAGGGAACGGCGGCGGTGGCGGCCGATATCCTGCCCTTGCCCAAGCCGCCCTCGAACCAGTAGCCCGTGCGGCAGTTCGTCCTGCCGGAGGACTGGGACGGCGGATCGCCCGTACGCGTGACGGGCAAGCGCTCCCGTTACCTCACCGGCGTCCTCAGGCTCGTTCCGGGCGACCGCTTTCCGGGAGTAGACGCTGCAGGCCGCGCCTGGGATCTGCTCGTGGTCGAAATCGGAGCCGGCGGGGTCGTGCTCTCCGCCACGGAAGCCGGCAAGCGCGAATCCACGCTCCCGGACGTCCGTTCGGGAGCGCGCGCTCCGGACGGACCGGCCAAACCGGCTGATGCCCCCTGCCCCGCGCTTCCGCGCATCGTCCTCGCGCAGGCGGTGACGAAGGGGCCGGCCATGGACCGCATCGTCCGGCACGCGACCGAGGCGGGTGTCGCGCTCGTGCTGCCCGTGCTCGCGGAAAGGTCGGTCCCCGATCCGGACAAGGGACGGGTCGAGCGCTGGCGCAGGATTTCGCGCGAAGCCCTGCAACAGAGCGGCTCCGCCATACCCACGGCCATCGGCGAGGTCGGTCCTCTCGCAACGATCGCGGAGGCGCTCGGCCCGGCCCGGGGGCGCCGGCGCGGGATTTTCTGCCACGAGGCTCCCCTTGCAAGGGCTTCGTTCCATCGCTATCTTGGCGAACGGATCGACGAGCTCGTCGTCTGCGTCGGTCCCGAAGGCGGCTTCTCCACGCGTGAGGCGGCCTTCCTCGAATCCATCGGCTTCGGACCGGTGGGACTCGGCCCGAATATCCTCAGGGCGGAGACCGCCGCCCTTTTCGCACTCGCCGCGGCCGAGATCGTCATCCTGGAGCGGGAATCATGGACAGCCAGCGAGTAGAACGCATTTCCGTGCTCAAGGTGCCTGTCGACGTGGTCGCGGACGAAGACCTGGACGACGTCCTCAAGTCGATGTTCGACGACGGACACCGCCACCAGATCGTCCTGCTCGATGTTGCGATGCTGCTGCGCGCCCGCAGGAACCAGGAATTCAGGGCGATGCTCCAGAATGCCTCGCTGGTACTCCCCTCCTCGGCCGCGATCGTGCGCGGAGCGCGCTTCATCAAGCGTCGCGAGCCGGTCCGCCGCTCGCCCTTCGATTTCTCCATACGGCTGCTCGGGGTGCTCGAACGTTGGGGAAAGTCCGTGTACCTGCTCGGAGCGGGCAGGAAGAGCCTCGAGCTCGCGGAGCGCAACATCAAGGCCACCTTTCCGGGCCTGCGCGTCGTAGGACGGCATACGGGCCGCTGGAAGCGGAGTTTCGACGAGGATATAGCCGTCGCGATCCGCAAGAGCACGCCGACGCTGCTCATGGCGGGCAGGGGAGTCCACGGCGGCGAGCGCTGGATTCCGCGGAACATGGGGCGCTTCCGGTCCGGCATCTTCATCTGGAGCGGCGACCTCTTCGACGTTTATGCGGAGCGGCGTTCAAAACCCTCCAGGCGCTCGATCGAACGCGGCACGGAGTGGTTCCACCACCTGCTCCGCTCGCCCTGGAGGATCTTCGGCTTCCTGGGCTTCATCCGGTTCCGGTTTCTCCTGCTCTGGTATCGGATCCGGGGACTCTGACCGCCAAGGCATCCGCCGCCATCCTTCTTTTTCTACATGTAACATCATCTATGTATTGCGTCCGGGCTTGAGTTAGGGTAAATTCCCGCCCATGTCGAGCGTCGTCCTTCTCGACCCTGACCCGACGAGGCGTCCCGCCCTCGCCGCAGCGATCGCCGTGGAGCATGAAGTCCATGCCTGCGGCGATCCGCGCGAGGCGGCCCGGCACCTCGACCGCGGGGAGCGGGTTCTCCTGGCCGACTCAGACGCCTACCCCACCGCCACCCTGCTCGAACTCTCGCGTTCAGGCAGGGTCGCCGTGCCGATGATACTCGCCGGCGAGCCGAATCACGCCCTGCTCCGCGCCGGCGCCGTCTTCATCGACAAGCCGTTTTCGTTGTCGACAATAAAAGAGGCCATGCTCGCGCTCGCTTCTGCCGAGTGCCGCGACACCGCCCGGGAGTGCCCGGCGATCTATCGCGCGTCCGAAGTGAATGCGCCGCCCGGCTCGGGCGACGGCCTGGACGGACCGAGCCCGGCCATGGCCCGCGTGCGCGAAGAGATCGTCCGTTTCGCCGCCTTCGACTTTCCCGTCATGATCCTCGGGGAAACTGGCACGGGCAAGGAGCTCGCCGCCAAGCGCATCCACCGGCTGTCGAGGAGGGCGGGCAAGCCCTTCATAGCCCTGAACTGCGCAGCGCTCGGGGACGAGCTCGCCGCCAGCCAGCTGTTCGGCACGGAGCGGGGAGCCTTCACCGGCGCGATCGACCGACGCGGCGCCCTCGAAGAAGCCGGCGAGGGGACGCTCTTCCTCGACGAGCTCGGCGAGATGCGCCCTCCGGTCCAAGCCCTGTTGCTCCGCGCCCTCGAGGAACGCGAGACCGTCCGGATCGGCGGCGGGAAGGCCCGCGACTTCGCGGCCCGCGTCATGACCGCCACGAACGCAGACCTCTCGGCGGACCGCATCCGGCTGGACCTGCTCGCCCGCCTCGAGATCCTCGTCCTCGACATGCCGCCACTTCGCGAGCGCCGCGAGGACATTCCCTGGCTCGCCGCCCGCTTCCTGGCGGAGTCGAGCCGCGACAAAATCCTCTCCGCCGGCGCCCTCGAGGTCCTGGACGGCCACGCGTGGCCCGGCAACGTCCGCGAGCTCCGGAACGTCATGTACCGGGCGGTCGTCGCGTCGGGATCGCGCGACCTGATCGATGCGGCCGACCTCCGCTTCCACACCCTGTCGCGGAGCCGTGTCGGAGGAAGGCCTTGAACGCCAGCGACAGGCCGCTCGAGGGCCGGTCGGCCTTGGTGGTCGGCGGCTCGGGAGGCATCGGAGCGGAGACGGCGGTGGCCCTCGCCGCGCTCGGCGCGGACCTGGTCGTGCACGGCGGCTCTTCGGAAGCGCGGCTCGAAGCCACGCTCGGCAGAATCCGCGAGAAGGGATCTTCCGCGAGCGGCTTCCTCGCCCGCCTCGAAACCTTCGCGGACGCGGGTCCGATCCTCGAGCGGGTCCAGGGGACGGACATCCTCGTGGTGGCGCACGGACCTTTCCTCCAGTCGCCGCTCCACGAGACCGGGGCGGCGGATTGGGAACGGCTCGCCGCGATGGATCTCGCCCTGCCCGGGGCTTTGGTCTCCGCCGCGCTGCCCGGCATGCGCGCGCGCGCTTGGGGCCGCATCCTGCTGTTCGGGGGAACCCGGACGGAGCTCCCCCGCGCGTTCAAGACCAACGCGGCCTACGCCGCGTGCAAGACCGGCCTGTCGAGCCTGACACGCTCCGTCGCGGCGGAGTACGCCCGCGACGGCATAGCCAGCCTCCTCGCCTGTCCCGGCTACGTCGACACCGAGTACTTGAGCCCCGCGTTCAGGGCCGACTACGCGCCGAAGGCTCCGCGGGGCAGGCTCACGCCCGCACCCGCGCTCGGCGCCTGGC
>JAKLEE010000128.1 GCA_022703215.1 Spirochaetota bacterium
CGTTGGCTCCGGCGAAGACGATGGCCTGCTTCATGCCGTCGACCGGCACGCCCGTATCGAGCTCGGTGCGCGCGGCGATGGCCTTGCGCAGGGCGGGTATGCCGTTGTTCGGCGCGTAGTGCACCTCGCCGCGCTTCAGGGCCGCGATGGTCGCGTCCTTGATGTGCTCGGGCGTGTCGAAGTCCGGGCGGCCGATCTGCCAGTGGATGACGTCGCGACCGGCGGCCTCGAGTTCGTGCACCTTGTCGTTCACCCGGCGGATGCCGGAGAGCTGGACCTTCGCGAGCCGGTCCGCGGCGTACCTGCCGTCGGCCTTGGCGCTTCCGTTCGTAGCCATATCAGCTCCTCCCTTTACCTGTGCTTGCGCTGGATGAGTTCGTCGTAGTCGCCGTACGCGATCTTCGCCTCGACGACCACCGGGCCGTCCATGTCGAAGGCCTTCTCGAGCGCGGCCCGGTACGAAGCCTGGTCGTCCGCCGTGATGACGGGCACCCCGAAAATATAATCCGAACTCGGGACCTCAGGCTCGTCGAGATCGACGCCGTAGCCGTCGAAATGCTTCTTGATCTGCTTGAGCCTGATGAGCTCGAGCTTGCGGTCGGCGAGCACGACGAAGACCACGGCGAGCTTTTCTCGGCGAGCCACGGCGAGCTCGCCGACGTTCATGAGGAAGCCGCCGTCGCCCGTGACGCAGGCCACCTTCGTTTTCGGCCGCTCGAGCTTGGCCGCGATGGCCGCGGGGACGCCGAAGCCCATGGCGGACCAGCCGTTGGTCATGATCTGGAGGCCGGGGGCCGGCGTGCGCCACATCTGGCCGATGAGGTGCGTGTGGGCGCCGACGTCGCAGGCCATGATGCCGTCGTCCGGCAGGACCTCGCGGAGGATCTTGAGCGCGGCCCGCGCGCCGAAGCTGCCCGCGGGCGGCTCGAAGGCGGCGAACATGGCCGCGCGGCGCTCGGCCAGGGCCCCGGAATCCCAGGCGGAGGCGATCGGCTTCAGGGCCTCGAGGCGCTCGAGCGAGGCGCGGACGTTCCCGACGGCGTCGAGGACGCGGGGCCAGCGCATGCGGTCGATGTCGGCGGGCACGGAGTCGAGGTGGGCCAGCGTCGCGTCCGGCATCCAGTCCTCGTAGTTGAATTCGATGGGATCGTAGCCGACGCCGACGACGAGGTCGGCTTGCAGGTAGGTCTTCGAGACCACGTCGGAGAGCGCGTGGAAGAGCACGCCCGCGTACCACTCGTGGTCTTCCGCCAGCATGCCCTTGGCCATGGGCGTGAGCACCACGGGGACGCGGTGCTTCTCGGCGACGCGCCGCACCAGCTCGGCGACGCCCGCGCGCACGGCCGAGAGTCCCACCACGAGCAGGGGCTTCGAGGCGCCGGAGAAGAGCCGCTCCAGGTCCGCCAGGTCCTCCGGGGCAGCGGCGGGCACGGGGGCCGGAACGGGCAGGCGGAAGCGGCGGAAGCTCTCCGGGGCGGGCTTGGAGCCCAGGTCCTCGGGCAGGCCGAGGTGGACCGGGCCCGGCATCTCGGAAACCGCGATGTTCACCGCCTTGAGGAGCTCCTGGTCGACGCGGTCGGGCGCCAGGCGGGTGGTGTACTTGGTGAGCGGGCGGAACAGGGCCTGCTGGTCGACCGCCATCTGCACGGTGCGGCCGATCATGGGCTCCGGCGGCTCGCTCGAGAGGGCGATGACGGGCGAGCGGTCGAGCAGCGCTTCGCCGACGCCGGTGCTCAGGTTCGTGGCGCCGGGGCCGACGGTGCCGTAGCAGGCGCCCGGGACGCCCGAGAGGCGGGCCGTGACGTCCGCCATGATGCCGGCCGCGCCCTCGTTCGAAACGAGGACGAAGTCGACGTCGGACTTGCGCATCGCTTCCATATAGTACAGCCAGGACCCGCTCGGGACGCCGAATACCCGGCGTATCCCGAGTTCCTTGAAACGTTGGATGATATGTTCGGCCACGTTCGACATGGTGCCTCCCCTGCGTCCGTCCGCCGTATCGAGCTCCGCGGACTGGGTCGCGAGACCCCGGGTTGGGTACCGGGCGTCAATGAATCCTATATCCTATATTCTATAGCATAACTTTCGGTGGATGGCAAGTCAAGATTCGGGGGGAAGGCCGCTTTCCTCCGGCGCGATCCGGTTCCGGGGCCGACTCCGCTACGCCGCGGCAAGCACGCATACCCAAGTCGCCCGAAGCATGGTACTGTTATGCTATATCATATAGGATGGGCGTTTCCATGAAAGGCGGTTCAAGGTCATGAAGAAGATCGTCAACCTCTCCATGCGCGAGCAGATCTACGAGGCCCTCAAGGGCATGATCCTCGACAACAAGTACGAACCGAAGACCGTGCTGGCCATCGACCGCCTTGCGGAGGAATTCGGGGTCAGCGCCACGCCGGTCCGCGAGGCCATGGTGCGGCTCGAGGCCGAGAACCTGGTGGAGCTGATTCCGAACAAGGGGGCGCGAGTCACGGGCATCAGCGCCGACGACGTGCGGAGCATCTGGGAGCTCCGGAGGCTCCTCGAGCCCTACGCGGCCAGGATGAGCGCCGCCACGATAGACCGGGCCGAGTTGGCCGCGCTCGAGGCCGATATAAGGAAGCTCGCGGCTTCGCCGGGCGACAACGAGCTCTACGTCGGCACCGACACCAGGCTCCACGAGCTGCTCTATTCCCGCGTGGAGAACGCGATGCTCAGGGACATGATCCACCGTGTCCACTTGATGTCGCACCGTATCCGCTTCTTCGCGGAGCACAGCCCCGAGCTGCACGAGAAAGTCGTCCACGACGTGATCGCGGAGCATCTCGAGATACTCGAGGCGGTGCGCAAGGGCGACCCGGACCTGACGGGCGAGCTGCTCCGCCAGCACCTGGAGAACGGCGAGCGCCGCACGCTTTCGGCCCTCAGGCTCGAGCGCTGAGCTTGCCTGGCCCTGCTTTCGCGATTTTCGCAAGCGCTGCGCGCTGGCATTAGGATGGCGATTTCGCGAGCATTTTTACTTGCAGGGGTAAAAGTGTCGTGTTACACTCGATGATATAGGATATAGGATATAATTCCTTAGAGAATTACTCCTGTACCCTCGGATCGATGCCGTCCGTAGGGCGGGGCCATCCGAACGTTCATGCGAGGTGTTGCCGTGAAGAAGAAGGCGGAGATTGTGGCGCAAGGCGAGAACATCGTCGAAGTCGCCGAGAAGATCATCGAGCAGAAGGAGGTGGAGTCGCGCTGGCGCAAAGGCCTCGGCTCCACCTGGAAGATCATCATCGCGGCGATCTCGGTAGTCTTCATCGGCTACCACCTGTACACGTCGCGCTTCGGAATGCCCGAGACCATCAAGCACCGCGCCATCCACGTGGGCTTCATCCTCGTGCTCGCCTTCCTTTACTTCCCCGCGCACCGCAAGTCGCCGAAAGGCAGGCCGAGCTGGTTCGACGTGGGACTAGCCGTCATCTCGTTCGCGGCGACGGTCTACACGGTCTGGAGCCGCGACGCGTTCACCGCGCGCGCGGGCGTCGCCGTCTGGCACAACATCTGGGTGGGCGGGCTCTACGTCCTGCTCGTGCTGGAAGCGTGCCGGCGCGCGGTCGGCAACCAGCTCCTGATCCTGGCTGGGCTCTTCCTGCTCTACGCGGCCTTCGGGCGCTACGTCCCCGGCGTGCTTTCGCACCGCGGCTACTCGCTCGAGCGCATCATCTACATGATGTACATGACGGGGCAGGGCATCTTCGGCATGCCGATCGGCGTGTCGTCCACCTACCTGATCATCTTCGTGGTGCTCGGCGCCATGCTCGACAAGAGCGGGCTTTCGAAGCTCTTCAACGACACCGCCATGTCGGTCGGCGGCCGCTTCACCGGCGGACCGGCCAAGGTGTCCGTCATCGCCAGCGCGCTCATCGGCATGATCCAGGGCTCCGCCGCCACCAACGTGGCCACCACCGGCGCCTTCACCATCCCGCTCATGAAGAAGGTCGGTTACAAGCCCGCCTTCGCTGGCGCCGTCGAAGCCGCCGCCTCCACGGGCGGGCAGTTCATGCCGCCCATCATGGGCTCGGTCGCCTTCATCATGGCCGAGTTCGTCGGCGTGCCCTACCTGACCATCGCCACGGCCGCCTTCATCCCGGCCGTGCTCTACTTCGCCGCCGTCTTCTTCCAGATCGACCTCCGCGCCCGCGCCCTCGGCCTCAAGGGCATCGGCAAGGAGGAAATGCCCGACACCAAGTCGACCATACTCCGCTACGGCCACATGATCATCCCGATCGGCGTGCTCCTCTGGCTGCTCTTCCAGGGCCGGACCCCGCTCTACGCCGCCTTCTACACCGTCGTCGCCACCGCAGTCCTCTCCTGGATGCGCAAGGAGACGCGGATCGACCACAAGGTGCTCAAGGACGTGGCCGTGAACTCGGCCCGCTCGAGCATCTCGATCGGCGTGGCCATGGCCAACGCGGGCTTCGTGGTGGCCGTGCTTTCCATGACCGGCATCGGCGCCATCCTGGCTGACAACATCGTCGCGCTTTCGCAGGGCCGGCTCTGGATTGCCCTCATCCTCAGCATGGTGGTCTCCATCATCCTCGGCATGGGCCTGCCGACCTCGGCCTGCTACGTCATCGCGGCCTCCATCACGGTGCCGATCCTGACCAAGATGGGCGTGCCCCTCTTCCAGGCGCACTTCTTCACCCTCTACTACGCCGCGCTCTCCACCATCACGCCGCCCGTGGCCCTGGCCGCCTACGTCGGCGCCGGCATGGCGGGCGCCAAGCCGAACGAGGTGGGCTGGATCGCCTTCCGCCTGGCCCTGGCCGGATTCATCGTGCCCTTCTTCTTCATCTACGCCCCCGAGATGATCCTCATCTCCGACTCGGCCTGGGCCATCGTGCTCTCCGCCGTCTCGGGCCTGGCCGGCGTGTTCCTGCTCGCCATCGCCATCGAGGGCTACTTCCTGATGAAGCTCCCGGTCTACCTGCGGGCCGTCGCCCTCGTGGCCGCGGTCCTGCTCCTCATCCCGGGTTGGGAGACCGACCTCATGGGCCTCGGCCTCGCGGCGCTCGGCACCCTGGCGATCCTGCTCATGAAGTCGCGCAAGGCAAAGCTCGCCCCGGCGGCATGATTCCGGCGGCTTCCGGGAACGCCCCCACGGGCGTCCCGGAAGGACCGTTCGCCCTAAGTGAATCCGGACCGTCCCGGTGGACGGTCCTTCAGGAAAGGAAAGTCCCGCCCGCGGGCGGAACGAGGAGGACCATGTGAACAGGCTTCTTTCGAAGGCGGGCTTCGCGCTCGCGATCGTCGCCATCGTCGCGTTGGCCGTGTCGTGCGCGCCGAAGGCCGAAGGCGCGGCGAGTTCCGCCGCCCCGACGTCGATCCGGCACATCACCATGGGCACCGCGGGCGTCGGCGGCACCAACTACCCGACGGGCATCGCCATGAGCGCCCTCTGGAACGCGAACATCCCCGGCGTCAAGGCCGTGGCCATCGCCACCAATGGCAGCCCGCACAACATCGACCTGCTCCGCACCAAGGACGCGGACGTGGCCGTCTGCCGCTCGCTCGAGGCGTACCGCGCCCTGAACGGCGTCGAGCCCTACCCCGAGAAGATGCCCTGGATGCGCTCGCTCACGGGCGGCCTCTTCTCCGACGTGTTCCAGGTCGTGGCCACCAAGAGCTCCGGCATCAAGGACATCGCCGACTTCCGCGGCAAGCGCATCGTGGTCGGTCCCGTCGGCTCCGGCGGCGAGGTCGACGCCCGCGAAACCCTCGCGGCCTACGGCATGACCTACGACGACATCAAGCCGAGCTTCGTCGAATTCGCCCAGGGCATCGAGATGATGCAGGACGGCCTCGTCGACGGCGGCATCATCGGCATGGCGCTCGGCGCCGCGGCCATGCAGGAGCTCCTGCTCGAGGGCGACGTCCAGATGCTTCCCATCACCGACGCGGCCCTGGCCAAGCTCAAGGAAAAGAACCAGTTCTATATCCGCCGCACCATCCCGGCGAACATCTACCCGAACCAGGACTACACGGTCGCGACCGTCGGCACCCCGCCCGACATCATCATCGTCCGCGCCGACATGGAAGAGGACCTGGTCTACAAGATGACCAAGACCCTCTACGAGAACCTGCCGGCGGTGCACGCGGTCTCTGCGCTCCTGACCCAGTTCACGAAGGACCTCGTCCTCGCCGACGACCAGATGCTCGTGCCCTACCACCCGGGCGCCCGCAAGTACTTCGTCGAGCAGGGCTGGCTCAAGTAAGTCCCGTCGCCCATCCCCGGCGCGCGGCCAACCACCCGCGCGCTCCGGAGAAAGCCCGCCGCATGCGACGGTTTCGGCATCGAAAAGGGGGAGTCCCGCCAAGGCGGGGCTCCCCCTCCTTTTTTTTGGAGCGCTCGGCGCGGCCGGGCCGCCGACGGCGCTTCCACCCGGAGGCGGGTTCCGCTCGACAGCCTGAGCCCCCTCGTCCTACCATGTGCCCGAGGAGGACGCCATGAACGCGAACGAGCTCGGCGCGCCTGAAACCCTGTGGGAAGCCTTTTTCGAACTGTGCGCCGTGCCGCGCCCCTCGCGCCACGAGGATGCCGCCGCGGAGTGGGTAATCGGACGGGCGCGGAAGGCGGGACTCGAAGCCCGGCGCGACGCCGCCGGCAACGTCCTGGTGCGGAAGCCAGCGCGCCCGGGACGCGAGGGATCACCGCTTATCATCCTGCAGTCGCACCTCGACATGGTGCCGCAGAAGGCCGAGGGTTCGACGCACGACTTCCTCCGCGACGGAATAGTCCCCCGCCTCGATCCGACCGATCCGGCCTGGCTCCGGGCCAGCGGAACCACGCTCGGCGCCGACGACGGAATCGGGGTGGCCGCGGCCCTGGCCCTCCTCGAGGACCCGGCTCTGGACCACGGACCGATCGACGCCCTCTTCACCGTGAACGAGGAGAGCGGCATGTCCGGCGCGCGCGGCGTCGAAAGCGCCTTCCTGGGGGGCGAGCTGCTCGTCAACCTGGACGGCGAAAAGCTGGACGAGCTCTGCGTCGGCAGCGCGACCGGGCAGCGCATGTCCTTCCGCCTCGAGGCAGGCGCGAGCCTGACCGCGTCGGACGCGGTCCTCTACACCGTCTCGGTGTCGGGCCTCCGCGGCGGGCACTCGGGCGGCGACATCCACCTCGGGCGCGCG
>JAKLEE010000129.1 GCA_022703215.1 Spirochaetota bacterium
ACGCCATCACGGTGCGGCGCCTGAGGCCGCGCGGGGCGTCGAGGTCGGTGAAGGGGGCGGGGAAGGGCGGGGCCAGGCGCTAGGCTTCGCCAACGCGCGTCATGGAGCCGCCGAGCGTTGGCTCGGCGCCGTGAGCGCGTTTCGCGCGCTCACGGCTATTCGACGTAGAGCCTGCGCGTCGCGTAGGCCGGGTCGCTCGTCAGGTTGACGCCGAGGCGTCGCAGTCCGGCCTCGTCGCCGGGACTCGGGATGTGGGTCAGGTGCATCTGGCACCCGCGGAGCTCGCCCGCCCGGTCGAGGCAGGCCTGCACCGAGGGGTTGAGCGCGCCGGAGATGGCGAGCGCGATCAGCGCCTCGTCGACGTCGAGGCTGGCCGAGCGTCCGTGGAGCGCCCCGCGCTTGAGGCGACCGATCGACTCGATGACCACGGGCGAGAGCAGGTGGATGCCGTCGGGAAGCTTGGCGAGCGACTTGAGGGCGTTGATGACGGCGGCCGTGGCCGCGTGGAGGAGCTTCGAGTTGTGGCCCGTGACGATACGGCCGTCCGCGAGCTCGAGGGCGGCGCCGCAGGTGGCCGTGTCGGAGGGCGCCTCGTCCTCGCGGTCGGGCGCGGCGCGGGCGGCGGCTTCCGCGGCCTCCGCGGCCGCGCGGGCGGCCGGCACGACGCGCCGGATCTCGGGGCCGATGCCGAGCTCCTTGAGCAGGCGGTCCGCCTTGTTGAGCGCCTCGCGATCGGCCATGCCCATCATGTACTCGCAGGAGCAGCGCAGGTAGCGCCGCACCACCTCTTGCCGCGCAGCCTCGCGCGCGGCCTCGTCGTCGACGATGGCGAAGCCGACGCGGTTGACGCCCATCTCGGTGGGCGAGCGGTAAGCCGCGCCTTCGCCCGTGATGCGCTCCAGGATGGCTTTGAGGATGGGGAAGGACTCGACGTCGCGGTTGTAGTTGACCGCCGTCTCGCCCGTGGCCTCGAGGTGGAAGGGGTCGATCAGGTTCGAGTCCTTGAGGTCGAGCGTCGCGGCCTCGTACGCGAGGTTGACCGGATGCTTGAGCGGCAGGTTCCAGATGGGGAAGGTCTCGAACTTGGCGTACATGGCGCGGGTTCCCGCGTTGTGGTCGTGCCAGACCTGCGAGAGGCAGGTGGCCATCTTGCCCGAGCCCGGCCCGGGACCGGTGACGACCACGAGGGGCTTGGTGGTCTCGACGCGCGGGTTGGCGCCGTAGCCTTCGTCCGAGACGATCAGGTCGAGGTCGGTGGGATAGCCGCGCGTGGGCTCGTGGACGTAGACGCGTACGCCGCGGTTCTCGAGCTTGGTGCGGAAGGCCTTGGCCTGGGCCTGGGCCTCCCAGCGCGTTATGACGACGGCCGAGACGCCGAGTCCCCATTCGCCCAGGTCGTCGATGAGCTTGAGGGCGTCGGCGTCGTAGGTGATGCCGTAGTCGGCGCGGATCTTCCGGTGCTCGATGGCGCCGGCGTGGATGCAGAGGACGATCTCCGCGTCGCGCTCGAGCTCCTTGAGCAGGCGCACCTTGACGTTGGGGTCGTAGCCCGGGAGCACCCGCGCCGCGTGGAAATCCGCCAGCAGCTTGCCGCCGAACTCGAGGTAGAGCCGGCCCTCGAAGCGATGCATCCGTTCGCGGATGAAGCCCGCCTGCTCGCGGATGTACAGGTCGTTGTCGAACGCCTTGGGGGCCATCGGATCCTCCCGGGGCCTCCGCGGCGGGAGGACCACGGAGATACAGGATAGCGGATTCGCGCGGCGCGTGTCTCGGTGGCGGGGGCGTGGTACAATCGGCGTCCGGGCCGGCTTCCGCGCATGGACGCGGCGCCCCGGCCGGACAGGAGGAAACCATGAAGAAATCCCGCGCAGCCGCTCCCGCGGCGCTCGCCCTCGCCCTCGCGTTCGCCGTCGCGCTCGCGTCGCCCTCCTCCCTTTCCGCGCAGGTTCCGCCCGGCTTCAGCATCGGCCTGGTGACGGACTTGGGCGGCATCGACGACCGTTCGTTCAACGAGATGGCCTGGCGGGGCATCGAGCGCTTCGCGGGCGAAAACGGCCTGGTCCGGGGGACTGGTTATTCGTACCGGCAGTCGTCCTCCGGGGACGACTATCTTCCGAACCTCTCGGCCTTCGGCAAGGCGGGAGCCAGTCTCGTGGTAGCGCCGGGCTTCCTGTTCTCCGACGTCCTGGCCCTCGGCGCGGCGAGGTACCCGCGCAGCGCCTTCCTCATCCTCGACGCGGTCGCGCTCGACCGGAACAACGAGATCCCGCCCAACGTGGCCTGCGCGCTGTTCAATGAACACGAGGGCTCCTTCCTCGCCGGAGTCGCGGCGGGCCTCAAGGCCAAGGAAGCCGGCGCCGAGGCGGTGGGGTTCCTGGGCGGCATGCGGTTCGCCCTGATCGAGAAGTACCAGGCCGGCTTCGAGCAGGGAGTGCGCGCCGTCTTCCCCGAGGCGCGGATCCTCGTCGAGTACGCCGACAGTTTCATCGACCCAGGGGAGGGACGCGCCCTGGCGCGGACCATGTATGACGAGGGCGCCGCGGTCATTTACCATGCGGCGGGTCTCACGGGCAATGGACTCATCGACGAGGCCGTCAAGCGCGCCAAGGCCGGCGAAGGGCGCTGGGTCATAGGCGTCGACGTGGACCAGTACGGAACTGGCGTTTACGCGCCCGGCAAATCCGTGGTGCTCACCTCAGTCCTGAAGCGTGTGGACGTCGCCGCCTACGCGGTTGCCGCCCTGGCCGCAAAGGGGGAATTCCCCGGCGGCGAAATGCTCGTCTTCGGCCTCAAGGAAGGCGGCATGAGCCTGCCCGAGAGCAATCCGAACCTTTCGGCGGATCAGCGTTCGACCATCGAGCAGTACCGCGCGCGCATCGCCTCGGGCGAGCTCGTCGTGTCGGAGTTCCCCGCGGACGTGAGCGGCTCGTCGTGGTGAGGGCGCGGATGGTCGGGCTGCCGCGTCGAGCCAGATACGGTCGCATGGCCGCGACGCTCACGGTCCTGGCTCTCGTCGCGGCCGGTCCCGCCGCCGCCCAGGACGCGGAAAGCGCTCCCTTCGTCCCGGAGCCGCCCGTCGCGACCGCCTTGCCCGACGGTTCGTACGAGCTGGCGTTCGACGTGCCGGAGGGCTACAGGCTCGTATATGCCGCGTGGCATCCCGCGGGCGCCCGCGCGGCCGTCTACCGCCGGGATGGGGGCGACTCGCGCGGCCTCTGGGTCGACCTGGGCCACGGGCTCGAGGGGCCCTTCGAGGACGTCGACGACCTGGTCTTCTCCGCCGACGGCCGGCGCGCCGCCTGCTCCGCGCGGACGGGCTACGACCGGCATTGGGCGCTCGAGGGCGGGCGGCGCTCCGGGCCGTGGACCGACGTCGCCCGGACGGCCTTCTCGCCCGATTCCTCGCGCTTCATCTTCGTAGGCTACGTCGGCGGGAGCGGCGCGACCGAGGTGGTCGTCGATTTCGAGAGCCGCGGCCGCGGCGACGAACCCGTCTTCTACGACGGTTCCCGCTGGTTCTTCCGGAGCTTCGCGGGCGGCAGGTCGCTCGTCACCGACTCGGGCGTCTCGGGACCTTGGGCCGACATGTCGAATGTCCAGGTGGCGCCGGACGGCTCCGGGATCCTGTATACCGCCACCGATGCCGAAGGCCGCATGTGGATCCACACCGCCGACCGCCGGTACGGCCCTTTCCTGGGCTACGACCCCCATCCGGGCAGGGCCCCGGGCTTCGGGGACATCATACTGGACGATTCGGGCCTTCCCCAGCTCTGGACCAGCTTCGGACCGGACGGCCGCACGCCGCGCTTCTTCGTGCGCGAAGAGCGCGACGGCGCGCACGCGTGGACGGCCTATTACGGCGGGACGGTCATCGGCGGACCGTGGAGCGAGCCCGCGGGCATGGCCGCGCGACCCGTGCCCTCGCCGGACCTGCGGCGCGTGGCTTTCATCGTCCGCGAAGGCGCGAAGTTCTACATCGAGGAAAGCGCGGGCCGCCTCGGCCCCTTCGGCGACGTCCGGCGTCTCGACTATTCGGCGAACGGTTCGACCTTCGCGGCCCAGGTCCGCGGCGCGGAGGGGAACCAATGGATCTACGGCGACGGCGTCAAGGTGGGGCCGTTCCGTTACATCGACTCCTGGAGGATCTCCGTCGACGGTTCGTACCTCGAGGTGCGCGACGGCATGTCGGTCGACGGAGCCGGCGACGCGGGCGTCTACCGGCGCGACGGCGAGCGAGGCGCCGGGGGCCCGGTCGAGTGGCCGGCGCCGGTCCGCTCGTACACGGGTCCGTACTCCGAGACCGTCGCCGGGGGACAGCTGGTACGCGGCGACGGAAAGACTTTCGGTCCCTACGCCGGGCTCTCGCGGATCTACGCGGGCACGCCCGGCGGCGGCGCCCTCTACGCGACGGAGGCCGCGGGCTCGTGGACCCTCTGGGCCGACGGGAAGGCCCTCGTCACGCTGACGGGCGGCTCGCTCTACACGTCCGCCTCGAACCTCGAGGACGGCCTCGTGCCGATCGTCTCGGGCGGCGGCACGGTCGGCCTCGTCGCCGTCGCGGGCGGCCTGGCCCGCGGCCTCACCCTGTTCGACGCGGCGAGCGGCGCGGGGCGCTGGAATGCCCTCGGAGGAAACGAATGATACCCTTACTCAGGACCTCCCCGCGCGCGGCGGCCCTCGCCTTGGCCCTTGCCGTGTCGGTCCTCGCGGCCGGTCCTTCCGTGTCCGCCGAGACCGTGGCCCTGCCCGCCTGGGTTTCCGAGCCGGGTTCGCCGATCGTCTTTCCGGGCGGCGCCCGTGTGGATCCGGCCGCGGCGATCCCGGCGACGCTTTTCGGCTTCGCGGGCACGGCCCGCGGGGTGTCCGTGTCGGGCGGCGCGGTGCTCGTCGAAGCCTTCGAACTTTCACCGCCGGAAGGCGCGCGCTTCGTCATGCCCGAGCGTCCCCTGCCGGACTACGAGCCCGCGCCGGTCTTCCGTTCGCTCGAACTGCGCGCCGATACGCGCGGCCCCTTCGCCGCCGACTGCCACTACGTCAGGACGCCCGACCCCTTCGGCGGCGTCTTCGAGGAGGGCGGAGCCTGGCTGGTCTGGGACGGCTGGTTGCTCGTGGCCATGGAGCTCGAGCTCGATCCCGAAGGCCTTCTGGCCCGTAACGGCTATCTGGTCTCGGGCTACGATCCGGAGAATCCGGAGGCCCCCTCGCCCAGGGGCGCGGCGAGCCTGGCCGGCCGCGTCCTCGAGCTCGGTTTCGACGCGGCCTGGAACCCCGTGCCCGGGGAGGACGCGATCCGGGCGGAGCTGTACGCGTCGCTGGGCGGCCTCGGCGACGTCGCCGTGGAATCGCTGACCCTGAAGCGCGAGGGCGGGAAGCTCGTCGCCGAGCTCGAGTCCCGGCCGCCGGCCGAGGACGACTGGGGCCTGGACGAGGCGCCCTGGTCGCGGGCCCTCTACGGCGGCGACGGGATCCTGGTCTCGTCGACGCCCCGCGGCGGCGTCGCGAAGTTCGGGTGGGAAGGCGCCTTCGAGCTCGAGTTCGAGGCCGAGACCGCGGGCGTGCCCATGACGGGCTCGGGCCTCGTGCGCCTGCCCGAGTCGCTCGGCGGCGGGGAATTCCGGAGCGCCCCCGGCGCCGTCCGGGCCTGGGCCGGGCGCTACTGGGAGGGCGAGAACTACTTCGAGGTCTCGGCCTTCGACGAGCCCGTTCAGGTTTCGTACGGCGGCTGGGAGCTGACGAGCGCGGACGCGTCGATCGGTCGCGTCGGCGACATGAAGCACGTCTGGGCCCTCATCGCACCGAGCGCGACGCTCGGGTGGCGGGGCGCCGCCATTCCCTTCGAGAACCTCGCCTTCTCGAGCGAAGGCTGGCTCGCCGAGGCGGCGGAAGCCGACGGCGAGCTGGACCTGCCGTTTTTCGGAGACCGCTTCACGGCGAGCTCGTGGTGGTTCGACGGGGAGTCGGTGAGCGCGAGAGGCCGCCTCCGTGGCCCGGACGAGCTCGGCGGCTACAGCGTGTTCCTCGACCGGGTCAGCCTTTACCCCGACGGCTCCTGGGACGCGGAGCCGGTGTCCGTTTTCCTGATGAGTCCCCCCGTGGGCGAGCTCCTGTTCCGGAACCTTTACCTCGCCGAAGACGGTCTCCGGGCTGGTTCGGTCGAGTTCACGCCCTCCCGGGCCGGCGCCGGAACCAGGATCCGCATGCGTTCCGCCCTGCTGCCCGATCGGGGCGGGTTCGAGGCGCAGGCGATCGATCCCTTCGAGATCGGAGGTCTCAGTTTCTGGCCTTTGGATGACGGCCTCGGCATGGAGGACGGGAAGCTCGCCATGGTCGGTCGCTTCCATCTGGGCGGTTCGCTGCCGTATGGCTTGCCGCGCGATCTGGCGGGAACCGTCGCTTTCCCGCTCGACGGCTCGCCGCCGGTCGTGGAGGCCGGGTTCGAAGCCGAACGGGCGCTCGCGCACGATTCGGGATACGCCCTGCGCGTCTCGCGCGGCGTCCTCGATATCTCGGGCGACGCCGTCCGGCTCAGGCTCGGCGGCGTGCGGCCCGCGGCCGGGCTCGAGCAGTTGGCCCTCGACGGTGTCCTCGTATCGGCCGAGGGCGCCTGGGATTTCGGCGCGGCCACGCTAGCCGAGCCGGTGGCCTTCGAGCGCGAAGGCGTCAGGTACGCGTTGAGCACCCTCGTGCTCGTGGATGATGAGCGCGTCCTGCTCTCGGGCCGCGCGACCCGGACGGCAGCGGACGGGACCGTCGAGTCGCATGGCTGCGCGCTCAGCGCCGGCTTCGACGGTTCGCTGACCATCGTCGTCGCGGAGGGGGACGAGCTGCGCTACCTGCGCTGAACGAGGACCGCTTCCGGGTATCGAACGGAAGCGGTCGAGTTTGGCACGGTTTTTTCCCGGAAGTCTTGCGGGGTGACGCAGGCCGCGCTACCCTCTGCTCGCGTCATGCGAATCCGGTGACGCAACGGAGGATCTCCATGCATGCTTCCAGTGAGAAGCCGGGCGCGCCGGTCTCGGGCGTCGGACGCTTCGTCGTTTCGGTCACGGTCTGGCACGTCCTGACCTACTTCGTGTTCGGCTTCATGGCGTCGAACGTCTTCGGCTACCGCGAGCTCT
>JAKLEE010000013.1:0-13731 GCA_022703215.1 Spirochaetota bacterium
CTCCGTAGATGTCCGAGAGCGGGCCGAAGGTAACGAGCATGGCGTCGAACTCGGGCACCGGCGTCGAGGCCAGGTAGAGGTCCGCCTTCCTGTCGAGGTGGAAGGGAAGCAGGCCGCCGACCGCCGCGTCCTTGAGGCTTTCGGGCAATTCGAGGCCGAAGGGGGAGGCCTTGAGGATCTTCCCGATGTCCTGCTCGACCAGGTAGAGCCCTTCGGCGTTCACCAGGACGGACTTGCCCCGCTCCGACACCTTTTGGGCCGCCACGAGACCCGCGACCGTGGCCGCCTCTATGTCCACGCCCGCGACGCCCGGCGACGAAGCGCCTTCGCCGACGCGGTAGGCGAGGGTGACGACGATCTTGCCGGTGCCGGCGTCGACATAGGGGTCGACGAACTCGACTTCACCGCTTGTCATGGCGGCCTTGAACCAGCCGCGCTGCGTCTGGTCGTAGCTGGCGGGGAGCTGCGTGTCCGTGGCGAGGATCATCATGCCGCCGGAGGCGTAGGGCACCGTGCCGCCGAAGTAAACCTCCAGCAGGTCCTGATCCTCGGCGAGGATGGCGGACACGGTCGCCTTCACCGCGTCCGCGTCCGGGGCGGCGACCGAGAGGGCTGCCGATTGAGCCCGGAGGGCCTGCTTCTTGGGCTCGATCCACGACCGGATCTGCTCGTGGAGGAGCTCCGCCGTGGTCAGCGAGAGCTTTTCGAGGTTCCTCTCGAGATCCGCGCGGAAGGTCGTGAAGATCAGGAAGGAGATCGCCGCGAGCAGCACGAAAATCAGCGCTCCGGAAAGCAGCACGATCCGGGCCATCATCGAGAGTCTACGCATCGTCCCTCCGTGCCGGTCCACGGGATCGGCCGCTGGAAGCCTCGGGAAACGCGCGGACCCGGGCCCGTCGGCCGCGCGGGAAAGCCACGCTCCCGGTCAAGTATAGGGGAGCGGCGCGCCCCGTCAAACGCGCCCTCCCTGCGGCATCAAGCCCCGCGGACCTGGCGCGCGAGGTCCGCGGCGAAGGCCGCGATCTCCTCCTCCTCGGTGTCCCACGAGCACATCCAGCGCGCGAGGCCCGCCTTCTCGTCCCAGGGGTAGAAGAACCACGAGCGGGCGAGCGGGGCGAGGCTTTCCGGCGGTATGCGCGCGAAGACCGCGTTGACGTCCACGGGGAAGGCCGGCTCGATGCCGGCCGCTTCCTCGACCGCCCGGGCGAGGCGGCGGGCGGCCGCGTTCGAGCGCGCGGCGTTCTCCTTCCAGAGCCCCTCGCCGAGGTAGGCCGAATACTGCGCCGAGATGTAGCGCAGCTTCGAGGCGAGCTGGAGCACGTTCTTCCGGAGGTGCCCCGCGCCCGCGGCGAGCGCGGGGTCGAGGAACACGAGGGCTTCGCCGTACATGAGGCCGTTCTTCGTGCCGCCGAAGGAGAGGAGGTCGGCGGGGCCGGCGGCCTCGAGCAGGCTCGCGCCGAGGGCGACAGCGGCGTTGGAGAGGCGGGCGCCGTCGACGTGGAGGACCAGGCGGCGCGCGCGGCAGAAGGCGCCGAGGGCCTCGAGCTCGTCGAGGCCATAGACCGTGCCGAGCTCCGTCGGCTGGCTGATCGACACCATGCGCGGCAGGCTGTGGTGGATCTCGCCGAAGGGCGCGAGGCGATCCTCGAGCAGTTCCGGCGTGAGCTTCCCGTCCGCGCTCGGAATGGCGAGGAGCTTGGCGCCGACGATGCGCTCGGGCGCGCCGGTTTCGTCGACGTTGATGTGGGCGGTTTCCGCGCAGGCCACGGCCTCCCAGGGCCGCAGGACCGCGCCCAGGGCCATGACGTTCGCCCCGGTGCCGTTCCAGACCAGGAAGCTTTCGGAGTCGCGGCCGAAGGTGGCCTTGAAGAGGGCGTCCGCGCGGGCGGTCCAGGGGTCGTCGCCGTAGCCGACCGCGTGGCCGCGGTTGGCGCGCTCGAGGGCGGCCATGACGGCGGGGTGGACCGAGGCGTTGTTGTCGCTGGCGAACCAGCGGGGCGGGTTGTCGCGTTCGAATTTCATGGCTCCGAGGATAGCCCCGACGCGGAGTGACGGCAAGCTCGCAGCCCGCGTCGGGTACTGGCACAAATGTAAGGATTTTGATAGAGTGGAGATTCCGATTCATTCACGCGCGGCGCTCCCGCGGCGTTTCGATTCCGCCCCTGGCGGGGAACCCGGTGGTTCTTCCCGCGTGTACGCGGTCCCGACGCGCCATCACGGCGCCGGAAGGACACTCCAATGGAAAGCAATGGTTTCGCGGCCCTCGGCCTCGACGCCGGAATCCTCGCGGCCCTCGACAAGAAGGGCTTCGAGGAACCCACCCCCATCCAGGCCATGGCGGTGCCCCGGCTGCTCGAACCCGGCGCCCACATCGTGGCGCGGGCGCGCACCGGCACCGGCAAGACCGCGGCCTTCGGCCTCCCCCTCATCCAGCTGCTCCGCGACGCCCCGGTCGACAACAAGCCGCGGGCCCTCGTCCTCGTGCCGACGCGCGAGCTCGCGCTGCAGGTCTGCGGCGAGATCTCGACCTACCGCGGCATCGGCCGGCCGGTCATAGCGCCGGTCTACGGCGGCGCCTCGTACGGCGAGCAGATCCGCCGGCTCGAGCGCGGCGTCGACATCGTCGTCGGCACCCCGGGCCGCGTCATCGACCACATGGACCGCGGCACCCTCGATTTGTCAGCGCTGACCCACCTCGTGCTCGACGAGGCCGACGAGATGCTCGACATGGGCTTCGTCGAGGACATCGAGAAGGTGCTCGAGAAGTCGAACCCCGCGCGCCGCGTGCTCCTCTTCTCGGCGACCATGCCGCGCGAGATCCTCCGCATCGCCTCGCGCCACCTGGGCCAGTACGAGACCATCGAGGACCAGTCCGGCCCGCTCGAGACCACGCTGACCGACCAGATCTGGCTCGAAGTGCACGAGCGGGACAAGCTCGAAGCCCTGCGCCGCGTCATCGACGTCGAGGAGGACTTCTACGGCATCGTGTTCTGTTCGACCAAGGTGGACGCCGACGACCTGGCGCGCGACCTGGCCGAGCGCGGCTACGAGGCCGAGGCCCTGCACGGCGACCTTTCGCAGTCGGAGCGGGAACGGGTGCTCGGCCGCTTCCGCACGAAGCGCACGCGCATCCTTTCGGCCACCGACGTGGCCGCCCGCGGCATCGACGTCGAGAAGCTGACCCACGTGGTGAACTTCAGCCTGCCGCACGACCCGGAATCCTACACCCACCGCATCGGCCGCACCGGCCGCGCCGGCAACGCGGGCACCGCGCTCACCTTCGTGACGCCGGAGGAATACCGCCGACTCTTCTTCATCCAGCGCAGCGCCGGCAAGGCGCTCCGCAAGGGTTCCGTGCCCGCGGTGGACGACGTGCTCGACGCCAAGCGCGAGCGCATCCGGACGCGCATCATGGCCCTCGCGGGCATCGCGGTCGACGAGGAGCCCGCCGGGGAAGCCGTGGCGGACGCGGCCACCGCTCTTGAAGTGCCCGCCGCCGTCGATGCGGGCTCGCCAGAAACCGGGGACGGAAGCGACGCGACCGGGTCCGTGGCGTCCGGAGCTCCGGCGGACGGCGGGGCCGTCGCGGAATCCGAGGCGCGGCCGGTCGACGCGCGCTGGCTTTCGCTCGCCGACGACATGCTCGGCAAGCTCTCCCCCCGCGAGGCCGTGGCGGCTGCCCTGGCCGCCGGCTTCGAGGGCGAGCTCGACGAGACCCGCTACGCGGAACTCCGCAGCGTATCGGTGGACGCCACCGCCAAGACGCGGCTCTTCATCGGCATCGGCAAACGCGACAACGTGATGCGGAAAGACGTGGCCGACCTCGTGAAGAAGCTCGCCGGCATTCCCGACCGCCTCGTGGACTCGGTGGAGGTGTACGAGGCGTTCAGCTTCGCGACCGTGCCCTTCGAGGCCGCCGAACGCGCCATCGCGGAGGCCCGCAGGCAGGGCGGCATGCCGCCGGTCCGGCCCGCGACGCCCCGCGGCGGCGACTCGAGGCCCGGCTTCGGCCCGCGCCGCCCCGGTTTCCGTCCGGGCGGTCCGCGCCAGGGCGGCTACCAGGGCCGTAACGACGGCGAACGGCGTTACGGACCCCGTCCCGACGGCGAGCGCCGCTACCCCGGTCCCCGTCGCGACGGACCCGACGCGCGCCGGTCCTGACGGCGCGGACGAATGAATCAAAGGCCGCCGGATCGGTTCCGGCGGCCTTTCCTTTTCGAGCGGCGCAACTGCCCTGGGGGGCCGCTAGTCGTCGAGGTCGAATTCCCTGACGTCGAACCAGTGTCCCGAGCGGCTTACCAGGTCCAGTTCAGCGCGCACGATGCGGGTGTGGCCGTCCTCGATTTCCAGGAAGCGCGCGAAAAGCGGCCGCGAGGCCTCGCTCAGGGTCGCGACCATGTCTCGGTAGAAGGCGCTCGTCTCCTCCTCGGCGCGCAAAGCCCTTCCGAGCGCGCCGAATTCCCCGCCGAGCGCCTCGCCGGCGCCCTCCCTTCCGGCGCGGGCGATCGAGGCCTCGATGCGCTTCGGGTCGGGCAGCTTCGAGCCGAGCGGCGGCAGCTCGAGGTTCCCGGACGCTTCCCAGGCCGCGAGCCTCGATTTGAGGTAGTCCGCGTGCGATGCCTCGTCGGCGCCGAGCGCGGTGAACAGCGCCTTCGCGGAAGCGTCGGTCGCTTCCCTCGCGGCCTCGGCGTACAGCTCGCGGATCCGTTCCTCGTACCCGATGGCAGCCCTGATGGCGTCGCCGTGATCCATGCGATTCCCTCCCCTTGAAACGGCAGCGCGAGCGCGGGCCGCCTGCCGCCATGCTTCGTGCGGCTAGACCGCCGCGAGCTCCGCGTCCATCCGGGCCTGGAGGACCTTCCTGCCGAAGCCCCGTATCTTGTCCTTCTTGTCGTCGTCGAGCGAGCGCGGGTCGAACATGACCAGGTCCGTGGCCACGCCCGAATCTTCGCGCGAGCCGACGTAGATGCCGTCGGCGAAGAGGGGTACACCCTTCAGCGAGAGGTGCATGCCGCGGAGCAGGGACCGGGGCGCAGGCCTGCGGCCTTCCTCGAAGCGGCATGCCAGTCCGGCCACCGAAAGGTCGAGCACCGTGGCCTTGGCCGTTCGCTCCCCGTCGGAGAAGTTCAGCTCGACGCCGGAATCGGCGCAGGGGACCCGCACGAATTTCCGCTTGCCGCGGGCCTCGTTGGCTTCGAGGGTCTTGAGGAGTATCTCCGCCGTCTTCGCCACGCCGACTTTCACAACCACGAAACCGCAGGCGACCCCTATGTCGATGAGGTACTTCTCAGAAAGCTCGGACGAGCCGGTGAGCGTCACCACGCCGATTCCCACGGGGCGTGTCGCGCCGTCGCCCATCACGGCGCGCACCCAAGCCTCCCACTCCGGTTCCGGAAGTCCCTCGTCGAGGTTGACGAAGACGATGCTCTCCGGATGCTTCGCGAGCCAGCGCTTGAGGCGATCGTGGTCCTTGACGAGGTAGGTCTCGAATTCGGAGCGGGCGAGGATGCCGGCCACGTCGTTGATGACGCCCGGCGGGTGGAGGAAGAAGACCTTTTTGCCGAAATCGCCGCTCCCGTTCCCGCTCATGCGCAAGAGGATAGTCGCGCGGCCCTTCCGGCGCAATACGCCCGGGCCCGCGCGGAGGGGCCGATCCGGCGTGCCGGACCCCGACGCGGCGTCCGCGGCTCAGCCGGAGCCGAGCTCTTCCAGCCTGGCCTGGGCCTCCGCGGCCCTCGATTCGTCCACCAGCGCGGCTATGACGTCGCCTGCCCTGAGTTCGGTGTCGCCGCGCGGAACCAGCTCGGCTTCGCCGCGCTGGACCCCTACCACCAGGGCCCCGCAGGGCCAGGTGACGTTCCGGATGAAGCGGTTGGCCAGCGCGGAGCCGGCGGCAACGTGGGCTTCCACGACGGTCCGGCCGGATCCTTCCTTGGCCAGGTCGAAGCGCGCGTCGATGCGCTCGAGGAGCACGTCGTACACGGCGCGCGAGCGGATCAGGTCCGTCACGACGTAGGCGACCAGGCACGCGGCGATGATCGAGCTGAAGTGGTTGAAGTTGCCGCTCATCTCGATCACCAGCACGGCGCCGGTAACGGGGGCGCGCACGACGCCGGTGAAGAAGGCGGCCATGCCGATGATGAGGAAATTGAGCGTCTCCACCTCGGGTATCAGGCCGAGCGCCGCGAGGGCACGGCCGTAGGCGGCCCCCAGCAGCGCTCCCGCGACGAGCAGGGGCAGGAAGATGCCGCCGGCCGTCCCGCTCCCGTACGAAAGCGCGGTGAAGAGCACCTTGCCCGCGAACAGGGCGAGCATGGCGCCGAGGGCGAAACGCTCCACGGCCAGGCTCTCGACCAGGTGGTGGCCGCCGCCGAGCAGGTCGAAGCCCGCGAGCCCGAGCGGCACGGCGACGAGCAGGGGCAGGACGGGACGGACGACGGGCGGGACGCGGAGCCGCGCGTAAAAATCCTGGCCCGCGTAGAGCGCGCGCTTGAACAGGTCCGCCCCGAACGCGGCGAGGACGCCGAACAGGACGATCCAGGGCATGCGCGCCAGCGAGAGGACTTCCATGGTAGGGAAGGCGAAGGATGGCTTGAGGCCGAAGACGCGCCCGGCGACCATGTCGCCCGCGACTGAGGCGCCCATGGCGCAGGCGAGGAGGAGCGGCGAGAAATAGCGGTGCAGCTCTTCGACCGCGAAGATGACCCCGGCCAGCGGCGCGTTGAAGGCGGCCGCGAGCCCGGCGGCGGCGCCGCTCGTGAGGAGGTAGCGCCGCTCCGTCGAGGGGCGCCTGAGCACGCCGAGCACCGCCTTGCCCGTGTAGGCGCCGAGCTGCACCGAGGGGCCTTCGCGGCCGAGCGAGAGCCCCGCGCCGATGCCGAGCACCGCCGCGAGCCACTTGAGCGGCAGCTCCGGCAGCCACTCGAGGCGGAAGCGGCGCTGGAAGGCGCCTTTGATCTGGGGAATGCCCGAGCCGCGTGTCATGGGGTAGCGTGTCGCGATCCAGCCCAGGAAGAGCCCGAGCGCGACGAGGGCGAGGACCAGGGCGGCGATCCGCCAGGCCGGCCCCCCGCGCAGTCCGGCGTAGAGCTTCTCGCGGAAGGCTTCGCCGGCCTCGAGGGCCAGCCGGAACGAGAGCACGACGAAGCCGGAGATGACGCCGATCAGGACGCTCTGGAGGAAGATGCCGAGGCGGGAACGGTACGCCTGGGTAACCAGGCCGCCGATGCCGCCCCGCCCCGGCCGCGGGAGCATGCCGTGTGCCATGGGGCCATCCTAGCGCGGGACGCCCGGCCTGTCCAAGCGGGTAGGGCGTCCTGCCGCGGAATGGCCGCGCATCCCCGGCGCGCGGGTGCGGCGGAACCGGGCCGGGCGCGGCTGGCCCCCACGGAAGTCCGGAGCCGTGGTATAATCGTCGCGCCTCCCCACTTCCCCGTTAGCCGCAAGGAGCTCCCCATGAACGCGCGCAGGATCGTCGAGTGCGTCCCGAACTTTTCCGAGGGCCGCGACAGGGCCGTCATCGATTCGATAGCCAAGGCCGCGGCCTCGGTCCAGGGCGTCGCGGTGCTCGACGTCGACCCGGGCGCGGACACGAACCGCACGGTCTATACCTTCGCCGGCCCGCCCGAGGCCGTCCTCGAGGCTGCCTTCCGCGCCGCGCGCGCGGGTTTCGAGCTCATCGACATGTCGAAGCACTCGGGCGCGCATCCGCGCATGGGCGCCCTGGACGTGTGTCCCTTCGTGCCGGTTGCCGGCGTCTCCATGGAAGAATGCGCGGAGCTGGCCCGGACGCTCGGCGAGCGCATCGGGCGCGAGCTCGGGGTGCCCGTCTACCTTTACGAGGCCGCGGCCTCGCGCCCCGAACGGAAGAGCCTCGCGGACATCCGCTCCGGCGAGTACGAAGCCCTCGAGGCCAAGCTCGCGAAGCCCGAGTGGGTCCCCGATTTCGGGCCTGCCGCTTTCATGCCCCGTTTCGGCGCCTGCGTGGTCGGCGCGCGCGAGTTCCTCGTGGCCTACAACGTCGACCTCAACACCCGCGACCGGAAGCTGGCCAACGAGATCGCCCTGAGCATCCGAGAAGGCGGCCGCGCGGCGCGCGACGCGGACGGCAACATCGTCAAGGACGCCGCGGGAAACACCGTGAAGGTGCCGGGGCGGCTCAACAACGTGCGCGCCATCGGCTGGTACATCGACGGCTACAAGCGGGCCCAGGTTTCCATCAACCTGACAGACTGGCGCGCCACGAGCCTGCACTCGGTCTACGAGACCGTCAAGGAAGAGGCCGCCAAGCTCGGCCTCGTGGTGACGGGCTCCGAGATCGTGGGCCTCGTGCCGCTCGGCCCGCTCGTCGAAGCCGGCCGACACTACCTTTCGCGCATGGGCAAGAGCGAAGGCGCGCCCGAATCCCTCCTCGTGGAGACGGCGGTCCGCTCGCTCGGCCTCGACGACGTGGCGCCCTTCGAGAGCGCGAAGAAGGTCGTCGAGTACGCGGTGGCCGAGGCCGCGCCGCTCGCCGCGATGACGGTCAAGGACTTCTGCGACGAAGTCTCGGCCGACTCGCCCGCGCCCGGCGGCGGCTCGGTGTCCGCACTCGCCGGTTCGCTGGCCGCCGCGCTCGCCGCCATGGTCGCGAACCTCACGGTGGGCAAGAAGGGCTACGAGAAGGGCTGGGGCGAACTCTCGGCCATGGCAGTGAAAGCGCAGGCCCTCAAGGACGCGCTCATGCGCGCGGTCGACGAGGACACGCGCGCCTTCGACGCCGTCATGACCGCCATGAAGCTTCCGAAGGCCACGGCCGAACAGCAGGCGGCGCGGAACGCCGCGATCGAAGAGGCCAACAAGGCCGCGGCCGACGTGCCGCTCGCCACCGCCGAGGCCTGTCTCGAAGCCATCACCTTCTGCGCCGACGCCGCGCGGCTCGGCAACAAGGCCTCCGCGAGCGACTCGGGCGTCGGCGCCCTGCTCGCGCGCGCGGGCTGCGAGGGGGCCGCCCTCAACGTGATCACCAACCTGGGCTCAATCGCCGACGAGGCCTTCAAGGCCGAACGCCGCGCTCGCGCCGAGGACCTGGTCAGGAAAGCCGAATCAGCCTGCAAGGAAGTCCTCGCCGTCGTGGGGGCGCACATAGGCCGCTAGGGTCAGGAATCGGGCGGGGGAAGGATGGGGCCGGGAAGGAAACCGCAGGTTGTCTTCCCGGTCAGTCGCCTTCCCGGACGTCCGCGGCGCGGCGCTTGGGGGACACTTCGCCGGTGTCGCCGAGCTGGCCGCAGGCGCCCGAGACGCCGCGGCCGCGCTTCATGCGCCGGTTGACCGTGACGCCGAGCTCCTCGAGCCGCCGCTCCATGGCCTCGACTTGTGCCCGGGTCGGTTCCTTGAACGGGAGACCGTCGACCGGGTTCCAGGGAATCAGGTTGACCTGGGCCTTCATGCGGCCGATGAAGCGGGCGAGCTTCTCCGCCTCGCCGGGACCGCAGTTGCGGTCGCCCATCAGGGCCGCCTCGAGCGTGATCCGGTCGCCCGTCGCCTTCTGGTAATCGAGGAGCGCGGCGCGAAGCTCCGCGAGCGGCCAGCGCTTGTTGACCGGCATGAGCTCCGAGCGGAGCGTGTCGTCCGCGGCGGTCAGCGAGACCGCGAGCCTGACGTGGGGGCCGTTCGCGGCGAGCTCGCGTATGCCCGGCACGATGCCGCAGGTCGAGATGGTGATCTTGCGGTACGAAAGGTCGAAGCCGTCGGGGCTCGAGAGCACCGCTATCGACTTGCGGACGGCTTCGAGGTTGAGCAGGGGTTCGCCCATCCCCATGAACACGAGGTTGGACGGCCGTCCGTAGCGCTTCGCGAGGTGGAGGTACTGCTCCACGATCTCGCAGGCTTCGAGGTTGCGGAGGAAGCCGAGGGTGCCGGTCTTGCAGAAGGCGCAGGCCATGGGGCAACCGACCTGCGTCGAGATGCAGGCGGTCATGCGGCCCTCGATGTCGGTCAGCAGCACGCACTCGACGGCCGCGCCGTCGGCGAGCCGGACGCGAAGCTTGACCGTGCCGTCGCCGTCCTCGAGCGAGGCGTCGACGCGCGTGCCGTAGAGCGGCCCGAAATCGCGCTCGAGCCGTTCGCGCTCGGGGAGCGGCAGGTCGCTCATGTCGGCGAAGGATTCCGCCCCGCGGGCTATCCACCTGAAAACCTGGAGGGCGCGGAAGCCCCTGTCGAAGCCAGCGGCTTCGGCGAGCTCCGCGCCCTCCATCCCGGTGAGGGGTACGCGCACGGCCGCTAGCGCTGGATCTTCGTGAGCAGCTCCTGGACGTACGAATTGCGTATGCCGAGCCGCTGGAAGTCCTGGAGCGTGTCGATCGCCTTCTGGCGCTCGTTCTGGGCCAGGTAGCAGTGGGCCAGCTCGAGCGAGAGGCGGTAGTTCTTGGGGTCGTTCTGGATGAGGCGGCGGAGGCTCTCGATCGCCTCGCCCACACGCCCCTGCATGCGCGCGATGACGGCCAGCCCGAGCACCGCGTAGACGTCGAATTCGATGTTCAGCGCGCGCTCGTAGTAGTCGGTGGCCATCTCGTAGTCGTCCATGGCGCGGTAGGCGTCGCCGGCGCGCGTCAGGATGACCTTGTTCTTCGGGTCCTGGGCCAGGATGCCGTTCCAGTAGTCGAGCGAGCGGCCCGACTGGCCGATGCCGCGGTAGCAATCCGCGAGCCCGAAGAGCGCGTAGAAGTTGTCGGGCTCCTTCTTGAGCGCCTTGTCGAAATACTCGACGCCCTGCTCGAACTGCTTGAGCTTGCGGTGGCAGTTTCCTATCGAGGTCAGGACGCGGATGTCGACGCCCTCGCCCTGCATGTCCACCATCCGCTGCCAGAAGCCGAGCGCCTCGCGGTATTCCTTGAAGTCGTAGTGGAGGTGCCCGAGGCCGATGAGGGCGTAGGGGTTGCTTTCCTCCATCTCGAGGACGCGCAGGTAGATGGCCTTCGACTTGCGGAAGTCGCGGACCTTGCGGTAGGCGTCGGCTACCCGAGTCAGCACCGTGATGTTCCGGTTGTCGTGGAGGAGGTACTGCTCCCAGATCTCGATGGCCTTCTGGTACTGGTTGAGCGCCTTGAAGCAGTCAGCCAGGCCGAAGAGCGCGTAGTTGTTGCCCGGATGGTAGACCAGGCACTTCTTGTAGTAGTCGATGGCGTCCCGGTGGGCGCCGCGCTTGCGCGCGGCGTCGCCGAGGCCGACGAGGGCGTAGTTGTTCTCCGGATCCGTCTCGATGATCTTCGCGAAGGACTGCTCCGCGTCCCGGATCCGGTTTTCCTTGAGGTACTGATAGCCCTTCTTGGAGAGCTCGGAGATCTCGACGAGCTCGGGGGCCTGGCCCTCGTCGCCGTCGCGGGGCGGGACCGGTTCGCGCTCGTGACCGTGGTTGTGGTCGCTCATGCCGTTTCCTCTTCTTCCTGCAGGATTTTTTGTATCGTCAGAGCCATCCGCCGGATAAGCTCGTCGCTTTTGCCGTTTTCATGGGCCAGCTGGTACATCTTGAGCGCGTCGACGCTCCTGCCGTCGGCCAGGTAGCGGTCGCCGACGCGCACGAGGCCGTCGGAGTAGCCGGTGGTCTGGAAGATCCTGCGCGCTTCCTCGAGCTTGCCGGCGTTGAAGAGCTGGTTTCCCTTGCGGTTGAGGAGAGCCTTGCGGTCGGAAGGAAGATCGGTCGCCGGCTCGTCGCCGGACTTGATGAGACCGCCCGCGGGGAACTTGTCGAAGATGTTTGCATCCATGGTTTTTGGTTCCGCCAACCCTGCATAAAACTATAGGATCGTTCTCTAAAATAATCAATATCTATGATCGAAAGTTACTGATCCGGGACAATTCGGCCCCTGAAAACAGCCGAGGGGCGCGCTAGCTTCAGTAGCGGCGTATCGTTGCCGCGACAGCAGTGAGAAGGGGGCATCAATATGGAAGGGCGACGCGAGGTCCGGACGATGCTGACGGAGCGGCCGGAGGCCGAGGCTTCCTTCCCGGGCTTCATGGCCCGCGATCCTGCCCCGCTTGCCGAGGAAGAACCCGCCGCGGACGCCGAGCCCGTCGAGACGCGCCTGGCCGCCTGGCTTTCCAAGGTAGACCGCTAGCATCCGGCCTGACCGGCCCGACGCCTACTCCGGACCGACGACGGACCGCCCCGTATCCGACATTCGCCAGAAGCGCACCACCGAGCGTCCGTAGCGGCGCTCGTCGACGCGCGCGAGGGGACCGAGCTGGTCCGGAAGGGGATCCTCCTCGGGGAAGTGCATCAGTACGAGGCCCCCATCCTTCGCGAGCCCCGCCTTTCCCGCCGAGTCGAGCAGGTCGCGCTTCCATGCGTAGGGGAAGGGCGGATCGAGGAAGACGATGTCGAAGCGTTCCCTGGCGCGCAGGATGAAGCGCTCCGCCGGCACGCAATGGCACTCCACGACGCTTCCGCCGAGCGCGGCGTTTTCCAGCAGGACGGGAAATTTGGCGCGGTCCTTCTCGACGCACACGACCCGCGAGGCGCCTCGGCTGGCCGCCTCGAGGCCGAGCACGCCGGAGCCCGCGAACAGGTCGAGGAAGCTCATGCCGGAAAGGTCGCCGAGCACCGCGAAGACGCTTTCGCGCATGCGGTCCATGGCCGGCCGGATGTCGAGGGGGCCTTTGGGAACCTTCAGGGTCCTGCCCGCGAGCGAGCCGCCGGTGACGCGCATCTAGCGGTTCCGCTCGCGGATCTCGCGGCGCATGTCCATGTCCATGTCGCGCTCCTTGATGGAGGCGCGCTTGTCCGCCTGCTTCTTGCCCTTGCAGAGCCCGAGCTCGACCTTGACGCGGCCCTTCTTGAAATAGAACGAGAGCGGAACCAGGGTGTAGCCGCGTTCGTCGACCTTGCGCCTGAGGCGCTTGATCTCGTCCTTGTGGAGCAGGAGGCGCCTGACCCGGTCGGGATCGTGGTTGAAGACGCTCGACCAGGCGTATTCGGCGACATGCACCTGGCGGAGCCAGGCCTGGCCGCCCTCGATGGTGGCGAAGCCGTCGGGGAAGGAGACCTTGCCGAGCCTGAAGCTCTTCACCTCGGAGCCCTGGAGCTCGATGCCGCACTCGAAGGTCTCCTCGACCTCGTAGTCGAAGCGCGCCCTGCGGTTGACCGCGATAGTCTTGACGCCTTCCTCGCGCATGCTCCCGGCTCCTGCTCTTCGCGGTGGATCGACCCCCGGAGCTCCGTCGCGTAACGCGCTCCGGATCCGGCGAGCCTGAGGGTCGACTATAGGAAAGGACGCTCAAGCTTGTCAACGCGAGGGAAAGATGCTACCCTCCGCGCCGTGACACACCCCGGGGCGGCTACATGAGACGGCGCAGTTCCTTTTCCGAACAACGCGAGCGTCGGCGCAGGCTCCTCAACGCGATCGGCCTCGCCTTCATCCTCCTCCTGGCCTACGAGCTGGTTTCCGGCACGCTCGTCGCGCCCGTGGCGGTCGCCTCGCGGTCGATGGCGCCCGGGCTCGAGCCCGGCGACCTCGTGCTCGTCTCCTCCCTGGCCTACGGCGGACGGCTCGAGCCGTTCGGCGTCCGGCTGCCGGGAGCCCGGGAACCCGAGCGCGGCGACATCGCGCTCGTCGAAGCCCCCTGGAGCGAGCGGCCATCCGCGCTCACCCTCGCGGCCGACGCCCTGCTCCGCCTTGTCACCTTCCAGCGCGTCGGCCTGACGGGGCGCTCCGCCGGCGTTGCCGACCGGGCGCTCAAGCGGATCATCGCCCT
>JAKLEE010000013.1:13741-24250 GCA_022703215.1 Spirochaetota bacterium
ACGCCAAAGACGGCGTGTTCTTCGTCAAGGTGCCGGGAGCCGGGCATTTCCTGACGGAGTTCGAGGTCTCGGGCCGGGTCTACGAGCTCGGCGCGACGCCCGCCCCCGAGGGCTGGTCCGACGAGCTGCCGCTCTCGGACTCCTACCCGGAGCTCGCCCTCGGTCCCGACGAGTACTTCCTCGCGGGCGACGACCGGCTCGCGAGCGCGGATTCGCGCGTGTGGGGCCCGGTGGGCCGCGATCGGCTCCTCGGCCGGGTGAGCTTCCGGTACTGGCCCTTCGCCCGCTTCGGGAAGCCCTGATGCCCGCCTCCTCGGGCGCGGGGGGAGCGGGGCGCCGTCCCGCCGGACCGGGCCTCTACGTCCACGTGCCCTTCTGCGCCGCCAAGTGCCACTATTGCGACTTCGCGAGCGTCCCTTCCGGCAGCGCGGACCGCGTCGCGGGCGGGCGCCACGAGCGCTTCGTCGACGCCGTCCTCGAGCGCGCCCGGGTCCTGGCGCGGGAGGAGGGAATCGGCCCCTTCGCCACGGTCTACGTGGGGGGCGGGACTCCTACCCTGCTCGCGCCGGCCCTGCTCGGGCGGCTCCTCGAAGGCCTGCGCGCCCTGGCGCCCGGCGCGGCGGAAATCACGGTGGAGGCCAATCCGGAGAGCCTCGACGGGGATTGTCTCGCGGCGCTCGAAGCCTCGGGCGCGACCCGTATCTCGCTCGGCGTGCAGTCCCTGGAGGACGCGGCGCTGGCCGCGGCTGGAAGAAGGGCGAGCGCCGCCGACGCCCGGACGGCGCTCGGACTGCTCGCCGCCCGCTGGAAGGGCGCGCTCTCCGTGGACCTCATGTCGGGCTTGCCCGGGGGAACGCCCGAGGGCCTGGCGCTCTCGGCGCGAGAGGCGCTCGCGGCCGGGGCCAAGCACGTCTCGCTTTACGAGCTCACCCTGGAAGAGGCGACGCCCCTCGCGCGCGCGGTCGGCGCCGGGACGCTCAGCCTGCCCGACGACGGACTCAGGGGCGAGACGCAGGCGGCGGTGGAAGCCGTCCTCGCCGGTGGCGGACTCTTCCGCTACGAGGTGTCCAACTGGGCCGCGCGCGGCTGGGAATGCCTGCACAACCTCAATTACTGGGCCGCGGGCGAGTGGGTCGGAGCCGGTCCCTCGGCCGCGGGGCAGAAGCGGCTGCCGGACGGAGGCGCGCGCCGCCGCGCCGCGCCGGCCTCGGTCGACCGCTTCCTCGCGGACCCGGCCGCTGACGAGCGGATCGAGCTCGTCCCGCCGCGCGAGGCTTTCTTCGAAGCGCTCATGCTCGGCTTGCGGACCGTCCGGGGCGTCGACCTCCGCGGGCTCGAGGAGCGCTTCGGCTCCGCGGCCGCGCGACTGGCCCTCGATTTCGCCGCCTCGAGGCCGGACGCCCTCGCGTTCGCCGGCGGCGCCATCGCGCCCACCGCGCGGGGCCTGGACATCCTCAACCCCGTGCTCGTCGAGCTCGTCGAGCTCGTCGAGCGCCGCTTCCCGGCCGTTTCCGGGACGGCCGCGGCGGGAGCCTAGGGATGGGCATCCTCTCGATCCAGTCGCACGTGGCCTACGGTTACGTGGGGAACCGCTCCGCCGCCTTCCCCCTCGAGCTGCTCGGCCACGACGTCTGGATGGTCAACACCGTGCAATTCTCGAACCACACCGGCTACGGCTCCTGGAAGGGCGAAGCCTTCGGGGCGGAGCACGTCGACGCGGTGGTCGAGGGCATCGCCGAGCGCGGCGTGCTCGACCGGTGCGAGGCGGTGCTGACGGGCTACCTGGGCTTTCCCGCCCTCGGCGACTCGGTGCTCCGCGCCGTCGCTGCCGTGAAAGCCGCGAATCCGCTGGCCCTCTGGTGCTGCGACCCGGTCATGGGCGACTCGGGACCGGGCTTCTACGTGCGCTCCGGCATCCCCGAGCTGATCCGCGAGCGCTTCCTGCCGGCCGCGGACCTCGTGACGCCGAACCAGTTCGAGGCGGAAGCGCTCTCGGCCCTCCCCATCCGCGACGACGAGAGCGCGCTCGCGGCCTGCGCGGCCATACGGAAGGCCGGGCCGGGCCTCGTCCTCGTGACGAGCTACAAGCCGGCGACGCGGAAGCCCGGCTCGATCTGCATGCTGCTCTCGACGGCGGAAGGCGCGTGGCGGATCGAGACGCCGGAGCTCGGCTTCCCGACGCAGCCGAACGGCACGGGCGACCTCGTGTCCGCCCTTTTCCTGGCGCACTGGCTCCGCTCGCGCGATCCGGTGGAGGCGCTCGAGCTGATGACGGATTCGGTCTTTTCGGTGCTGGAACGGACCAGGCGGGACGGCTCTCGCGAGCTGCGCCTGGTGCAGTCGAAGGCGGCGCTCGAAGGTCCCGGCCGCCGATTCGGGGCCGAGGCGCTCAGGTAGCCGGGCGCCGGACCGCGGGCGCCGGGCCGCGCGGCCCGGCATGCCCGCCGGTCGAGGACGGCGCTACTTCTTCTTCGGAATGACGGGAACCCAGGCCTTGGTGTCCGGCATGGTCATGCCGGCGGGAAGCTCGGACACCTTGGCGGGCATCCAGGTCTGGTTGCGGCCGAGGAAGCCGAGGCCCTTGAGCTGGCCGCGGACGATGAGCTTCTCGCCCTCCTTCCAGATGCGGCAGGTGTATTCGGAGCCGTCCTCGGGGTCCATGATCAGGCCCTGCCAGTCCTTGCCCTTGTCGACCAGGCCGTAGACGAAGTCGAGGCCGCAGGTGAAGGGGTCGCCCGCGAGCGCGTCGGCGCGGGTCTTCTTGAGGACCAGGCTGTCCTCGATGGTGACGCCGTCGTCCTCGTAGGTGGCGATGATCCGGCCGTACATCTTGCCGCCGTTCATGTAGAGGACGGCGATGGACTGGGCCTTGCCGGTCTTGTCGGAGATGGTCTTCCACAGGCCGAGCACGTTGTCCGCGGCGAAGGCCGGAACCGCGAGCGCGACGAGGAACGCGACGAGCGCGAGAAACAAAACCCTGCGTCGAATGGTCATTGTAACTCCTTTGGAGGGTGTCGGAACGGAGTATAAGCGGCGAATCCCGCCCCGTAAAGATTCCATGCGTGCTAGAGATCGGGGTTGCGGCTTGCCATGCAGAGGGAACTGGGAATAATCACGCCAAGTAGTTAGGGGTCCAGGGGGTTCGCGAGAGTACTCGCGGCCCCCTGGTCGTGCTTTGGGGAACAGGGGTCTCGCGAGGGTACTCGCGGGGAAGAACCCCTTTCCCTCGAAAGGAAAGGGGTTCTTCTCCAGTCAGACGAAGAAGTCGTAGCGCTCGCTTTCCTTCCGCTTCAGGGCCGGGTCGAAGCCGAGGTTGAAGCGGCGCTCCGCCAGCACCGTGGACGGCGGGCCGTGGCCGGGCAGGATGACGCAGGATTCGTCCTGCGAGAGCACCTTCTGCGCCAGGCCCTGCCTGAGCAGGTTGCCGCCGTAGCGCGAGAGCGTGGAGCCGATGGCGCCCGCCTCCAGGGTGTCGCCCGTGAACAAAACGCGCTCGACGCGGTAGACGATGGAGTCGGAAGAGTGCCCGGGCACGGAGAGCGCCTCGGCCCGCATGCCGCAGACCTCGAAGCGCTCGCCGTCGCGCACCACGCGGCAGGACTGGCCCCCGACCGAGGCGTTGGCCGCGAACACGGTGGCGTCGTAGATGGAGCGGAGCGTGGAGAGGCCGCGAACGTGGTGCTCATGGTTGTGCGTCACGAGCACGGCGCGGATGTACCAGCCGCTTTCCTCGACCGCCACCAGGATGTCGCGGGTGAAGTCGGCCGGGTCGACCACGAAGGCGTCGCCCGTGAGCTCATTGCCCACGAGATAGACGTTCGAGAAGCCGTGCAGCGAGTAGTGGAAGTGGATCTTCACGAGACCACCCGGTCCGGGTCGCGGACGGCTTCCTGCGTGTTCGAGTACTTCCACGAGACCTCCTCCTCGCTGGTGAGGAGGAAGTACGCCTTCTTGAGGTTGCAGTCGATGAAATCGGTGCGGGCGAAACGCGCCCGGACGAAGCGGGAGTTGTAGAGGTTCGAATAGTTGAAGGTGCAGGACTGCGTGGAGACGCCGTCGAAGTTGTTGTGCACGAGCTCGGAGTTCTCGAAGCTGACATCGTGGAAGGTCGAGCCCGCGAAGCAGCAGTACTGGGCGTCGAGGCCGGAGAGGTCGCAGGAATCGAACGAGGCGAAGTCGAAGAAGCAGAGCCTGAGGACCGCTCCCGCGAAGCTCGAGTTGCGGAAGCTCGAACCCGCGAAGCGGCAGCCCCGGAAGCTCCGGCCTTCGAGCGAGAGCCCCACGAACTCGAGGCCCGAAAGGTCCAGGTCCTCGATCGGCCCCGCGCCGGCCGCCAGCTCGGCGGCGCGCGCTGCCGTGAAGGCTGCGCGGTCGGCCAGGTGGGCGGCGCAACGCTCGGAGCCGGAAAGCGCCAGGGCGGAGCAGCCCGGTTCTGCGCAGGTGGCGAAGGGGAACATGGCACCACGATAGCCGGAAGCGCGGCCCGACCGCAAGGGCGCCCGCGGCGGCGCGCGCCCGGAGCCCGCCCGGTTCCCGCCCGGCGCTTCGCCCTTGCCCAAGGGCTGGGGCCGGTATAGTATCCCTGTCCATGTGCGCGAACTGCGGCGAGAGCCTGCCCCGCGAGGGCAAGGTCGGGTTCCGGGAAACCTGCCCGAAATGCGGGCGCGATCTCCATACCTGCCTCCACTGCCGTTTCCACAAGGTCGGCGTCCACTGGGACTGCCTCGAGACCGTCACGGAGCAGGTCGTCGAGAAGGACCGCTCGAACCTCTGCGAATGGTTCGTCGCCGATCCGCGCTTCCTCTTAAAGGGGCCGGGCGCCCGCGTCGACGGCAAGGGCGACGCGGCGCGCTCGGCCTTCGAAGACCTGTTCAAGGGCTAGGAGCCTGTCGGACTTATGAAGCTCGATCCTGTCGACATGGAAAGAAAGACCAGGCTCCCGGCATGAATGGCGCACCCGTGCTCGTGTTCGATTCCGGCGTCGGGGGGCTTCCCTACCTCGAGGCCATCCGGACCCTGCTCCCGTTCGAGCGCCTCGAGTACCTCGCCGATTCCGGCCACTTCCCCTACGGCCTCAAGTCCCGCGAGGAGGTCGAGCGGATCGTGCGGCTCGTCGTCGGCCGCGCCGTGGCGGAGCTCCGCCCGAAGCTGGTCGTGGTGGCCTGCAACACCGCGAGCCAGGCCGCCCTGGCCGCGCTCCGCGCCGACCATCCGGAGCTGCCCGTGGTCGGCACCGTGCCGGCCATCAAGCCGGCGGCGGAGTCGACGAAAACGCGCGTCATCGGCGTGCTGGCCACGGCGGCCGCCGTCAAGGATCCCTACCTCGACGAACTTGTCGCGCGCCACGCCCGGGGCGTGAAGGTGTTCAGGAAGGGCGCCCAGGAACTCGTGGCGTTCGTGGAAAAGCGCCTCTTCGACGCGACGGAGGATGAGCGGCGCGCGGTCTGCGCCGAGGCCGTGGCCCCGCTCGTCGAAGCGGGGGCGGACCGCTTGGTGCTGGCCTGCACGCACTTCCTGCATGTGGCCGCGGGGCTCGCGGAAGCCGCGGGGCCGGGCGTGGAGACCGTCGATTCGCGGGAAGGCGTCGCGCGCCGCGTGGAATTCCTCCTCCGGGAGCGCGAGGCCCTGGCCGGTCCGGGCGAACTCGCACGGGGGCGGCTCCGCGTCACCAGGCCGGAGCCTGACGCCACCATGGCCCGTTTCGCGGAGCGCTTCGGCCTCGACTGCGGCCCGACCCTCGGCGCCCAGGACTCCTGATGGACGGCGTCGTCATAGCGGGCAGCGTCGGATCCTTCCTCGTCGAGTGCGAGGACGGCGTCCGCCGCTGCGGCATCAAGGGCAAGGTCCTCAAAGGGGAGGGCGCGGACGGACGCTACAACGCCCTGGCCCCCGGCGACCGGGTGCGGGTCGATCCCGATCCCATCGACGCGGACAAGGGCTCCGTCACCGCGCTGGTCCCCCGGCGCAACCTCTTCTGGCGCTACAACGAGAAGGGAAGGGCGCGCCAGGCCATCGCCGCCAACCTCGACCTCGTGGTCTGCGTCGCCTCGCCCGTCCTGCCCCCTTTCAGGCCCCGTTTCGTGGACCGCGTGGCCATGATGGCCGAGCTCGGCTCGGTGCCGCTCCTCATCGTGCTCAACAAGGCCGACCTCGGCCTCGACGAGGAGACGGCCGCCCGGCTCGAGGATTACGGGAGGCTCGGCTACGGCGTCCACCTTTGCTCGGCGCGCACGGGCGAGGGCGTCGAGGAGCTCCGCGCCAGGCTGAAGGGCCTCGAGACGGCCTTCGTCGGGCAGTCCGGCGTCGGCAAGTCGAGCGTGCTCAACGCGCTCGAGCCCGGGCTTTCGCGCCGCGTCGGCGAAGTGTCGGAAAAGTACGAGCGGGGCAAGCACACCACCACGCAGGCGGTGCTCGTGCGCCTCGCCGATGGCGAGACGCGTATCGTCGACACGCCCGGCTTCAGGCGCCTCGCGGTGCGGGGCCTCGACGCGGCCGAGGTCGGGCCGCTCTTCCCCGAGATCCGCAAGGTTTCGGGCGGCTGCGCCCTCGGCGCCCGCTGCCGCCACCTCGACGAGCCCGGCTGCGCGGTGCTGGCCGCGGTGGAGGCGGGGACCATACACGACGACCGCTACGAGAGCTACGCCCGCGTGCTCGCGGAGCTGGAGTTCGAGGAGACGCCCCGCTGGGCCAAGAAGGCGGGCCGTCCGCGGCGCGACTACGGGTACGAACACGATGACGACTGAGACGGACACCCCATGACCAACGCCCACGCCCTCGCCTTGCTCGAATTCGGCCGCGTCCGCGAGGACGTCGCCGCCTATTGCCGTTCCGACGAGGGGCGCGAAGCCCTCGTCGCCTCGCTCCCGCTCGACGAGAGCGAAGCCGTCGAGGACCTCAAGTCCCGCGTCGAGTCGCTCCGCAAGCCCATGGACGACGGCGCGGCCCTGCCGGATGGCGTTTTCCCGCCCGTAGCGGACGCGATGCGCGTGCTCGGGAAGGCCGGAGCCGCCCTCGACGTCGAGGAGCTGTACGCCCTCGGTATCTGGTCCGAAGCCTGGACCTCGCTCCGCTCCTTCGCGGCCGCCGCGGCGCACGAAGGCCTCAGGGCGGAGGCCGAGGGGAGCCCGGACCTTGCCGCCGTGGCCGGCGCGGTCTTCGGCGTCCTCGAGCGCGACGGCACGGTCAAGGACCTGCCCGGCCTCCGCGACATCCGCGCCCGCATCCGGCGGGCAAATATCGACATCGAGCGCATCACCGCGGGCTTCTTCAAGGAAGAAGGCTTCCGTTCGATGCTGCAGAACGAGGTGCCCACCATCCGCGACGGCCGCACCGTGCTAGCGGTCAAGTCCAATTATCGGGGCCGGGTGAAGGGCATAGTCCACGAGGTGTCGCAGACCGGGCAGACCGTCTTCATCGAGCCGGACGAGCTCGTGCGCAAGAACAACGAGCTCGTGGAGGAGGAGGCGAAGTACCGCCAGGAGCTCGCGCGCATACTCCGCGAGGTCACCGCGCGCCTTTCTTCCATGAAAGACGACCTCGTCGCCGCGCGCGCCGCCTGTTCCGCCATCGACGGCCTGTACGCCCGCGCGCGCCACGCCGCCCTCGGCCGCGGCGTTTTCGCGCGGCCGGCCGCCGCGGGTCTCGTCCTCCGCGAGGCGCGCCACCCCATGCTCGGCCGCTCGGCCGTCCCCATCGCCCTCGAGCTGCCGGCGGATGCGCGCACCCTCATCATCACGGGGCCGAACACGGGCGGCAAGACGGTCGGCCTCAAGACGGTAGGCCTGCTCGCCCTGATGAACCAGTTCGGCCTGGCCATACCCGCCGCGGAAGGCAGCGCCCTCCCGGTCTTCGACGGCGTCTACGCGGACATCGGCGACGAGCAGAGCATCGACCAGTCGCTCTCGACCTTCTCGGGCCACATGCGCACCATCGGTGAGATACTCTCTGGCGCCACCGCGCGCTCCCTGGTCCTTCTCGACGAGCTTGGCTCGGGCACCGACCCCGAGGAGGGCTGCGCCATCGCCATGAGCCTGCTCGACGAGTTCATCGCGCGCGGCTCGCTCTGCGTGGTCACCACGCACCACGGCATCCTCAAGAACTACGGCTACACCCGCGCCGGCGTGCTCAACGCCAGCATGGAGTTCGACCTCCGCACCCTCTCGCCGACCTACCGCATCCTGATGGGCATACCCGGCGAGAGCCGCGCGCTCGACATCGCGAAGCGGAACGGCGTGCCGGCCCCGGTGGTCGAGGGCGCGCGGAAGTACCTGGACGAGGAGCGCACCGACGTGGCGGCCCTGATCCGGGGCCTCTCGGAGAAGCACCGCGAGCTCGACGCACTCGAGGGCGAGCGGAAGAGCCGGCTCCGCGACGCCATGGAGGAGCAGCGCAAGGTCGACTTGAAGGAGCTGCGCCTCAAACAGCGCGAGGAGGAGCTCCGCAGGCAGGGCATCGGCGAACTGAAGCGCCTGCTCTCCGAGAGCCGCGCCGGGCTCGAGAACCTCGTGCGGAGTTTGCGCGAAGGCGAGCTGACGCCCGAGAAGACCAAGGCCGTCAAGGAGTTCATCAAGGACTTCGAGGACAAGGTCGCCGCCGAGGAAGTGGCCTTCGCCGAGCGCTTCGAGGCCAACGAGGCGGCCTCGCGCGGCCCGGTGGACTTCGCCGAGGGCATGGCCGTCACGGTGCGCTCCACGAGGAAGAAGGGCACCCTGGTGCGCAGGGCGAAAAAGGGCCACTGGCTCGTCGAGACCGAGTCGCTTCGCCTGACCCTTCCCGAGAGCGACCTCGAGCCCGCGCCCGAGGAGAAGGGGGCCGCGCCGCGCGTCTTCGTCGACGCCTCGCTCGGCTCTTCCACGAAGCCGGTCTTCGAGCTCGACCTCAGGGGCTACCGCCTTGCCGAGGCCCTGGCCGCGACCGAGAAGCAGGTGGAAGCCGCCTCGCTCGCGAGCCTCTCGCTTTTCTCGATCATCCACGGCACCGGCGAGGGCGTGCTCGGCAAGGGCATCCACGGCCTCTTGAAGAAGCACCCCGCCGTGGCCGACTACCACTTCGCCCGCCCCGAGGAAGGCGGCTTCGGCAAGACCATCGTCCGCCTCAAATGAGGAAGAAGGCCATGGAGTGCTGAAGATGACCACGGAGAGCTGAAGAAGACCACGGAGTCACGGAGAGGAGGAGGGAAGAGGGAGAAGAAGGGGTAGGGTTTTAATACCCAATCCCCCAATTCCTCTCTCTTGTCTCCGTGCCTCCGTGCCTCCGTGGTTAATATTTGTCAGTTATCTCGCCGAGGTCGGGCCACTCGACGCCTTCGCCGTCGGGGATGGCGCGGGCGGCGCGGCGGCCGAGGACGAAGGGCAGCAGGAAGGGGTCGAGGCCGGGGCGGAGCACCTTCTCGGTGCGGAGCGCGGCCAGGTTCTCCGCCGTGAAGGCCTCGCCCGCCTCGATGGCCTTCCGCGCGTGGATCGAACGGTTGGTGCGGCCGTAATTGGCGGCCTCGCTCGGCGCGAGGCGCTTCCGGCCATCCCCGAGCGTCGAGCGGACGAGCTCGGGTCCGTAGCGCGCGGAGAGCTCGCGCTCGGTGGCCTCGGGGCCTTCGGACTCGGCTTCCCGGACGGCCCGGACCATGCGCGCGAACTCGTCGGGCGGCAGGGCTATCGGGTCGTCGAGCCCCGGATCGTCGCGCGAGAGGCAGATGTGCTTCTCGACGATGCGCGCCCCGCGGGCGACCGCGAGCGCCGGCACGAGGACGGGATCGGCCGAATGGTCGGAGACGCCTACCGGCACGCCGAGCAGGGCCGAGAGCGGCGCGAGCAGCGCGAGGTTGTAGTCTTCCGGCGGCGCGGGATAGGCCGTGACGCAATGGAGCAGGGCCGCCGGGCAGCCTGTCAGCGCCGCGAGCGCGCGCTCGATGTCGCCCAAGGTGGACACGCCGCTCGAAACGACGGTCGGAAGGCCGTACGAGGCGAGCTCGGCGAGGAGGGGCGCGTGGTTAAGTTCCGGGCTCGCGACCTTCATGGCCCGGACCCCGAGTGCGCGGAGCTCGCGCGCGCTCCGGACGCCGAACGGCGTGCAGAGGAAGGCGAGCCCGGCCTCCTCCCCGGCGGTCTTGCAGGCGGCGAGGAAGCCCGGGCCGGTTTCGACGGCGCGGAAGCGGTCGAACAGGGGCGTCGGGCCGCCGGGCAGCGGGACGAGGCCGGTCCGTGGATGGATGATCTCGTCCGCATAGACATGCTGGAATTTGACGACGTCGGCGCCCGCGCGGGCGGCGGCCTCGACCAGGGCCCGGGCCTTGCCCGGGTCGCCCTCGTGTCCGGTGCCGATCTCCGCGATCGTGAGGACCCGGTCCGCGGCGACCCCGGGGAAACGGAAAACGGCATCATCCATTCGTCGCCACCTCGCGTTTTTTTCCCGGCGCTCGACAAGCGCCGCGGGCTATAATAGAATACGCTCGACCGAAAGGAAACCCAAGGAGTCCTCCATGAAGCAGCTCTTTTGCGACGTCTGCCGGCGCGA
>JAKLEE010000130.1 GCA_022703215.1 Spirochaetota bacterium
GCTCGGCCAGGTCGGTGGTGGTTTCGCCGTCGGCGGCGTAGTGGCGGGCGCCGATTCCCGTATGCGAGCGGATCCATTCGTCGTCGGTGTCGACCCGCTTCGCGAGCTCGTCGTTGGTGACGCGGTTCTCCGGCACGAAGGATCCGAGCGATTTCACTATTACAGCCATGATGCCTCCCGGCCGGCGGGCGCCGGCCTCGGGAGGCATCATCCGACAAAAGTCGGCCAAGTGTCAATATGACGAATATGAAGACACTGTCAATTGTAACTACGCAGGCACGGAGTTTGGGAGATGGGAGGGAGGAGAGAAGAGAAAGGGATAGGACTAGGGTCAATTCCTGAGTCCATTTTTCCTCCGACTTCTTGCTTTTCTCTCCCTCTCGACTCCGAGCCTCCGTGCCTCCGTGGTTAATTCTTGTTCAGGGTGGGCTTTAGGTACGCGGAGGCGAGGGCGAGGGCGGCGGAGGCGGCCAGGCCCAGCATGGGGAAGAGCCTGGACCAGGGGCTCGCGGCGGCCTGGAAGCTGCCCGCGGTGCCGAGCGCGTACCCGATGGCGATGCCCGCGAAGGCGAGGGCGGGATTCATCTTCCTTTCCTTGCCGAGGACGAGCGCCACGAAAAGCACCGGCACGATGCCCGCGGTGTAGCCGTTGTAGGTCTTGAGGATGAGGCCGATGATGTCGGTGCTGAACAGGGCCACGAGCGCCGCGACGAGACCGACCGCCACGATCCAGAAACGGACGCCGTTCACGCGGTCGCGCTTGAGCACGTCGTGCTCGAAGACGGAGGCCGCGGTCATGAGGACGGTGTCGCCGGTGGAGAGGATGGCCGCGAGCAGGCCCATCACCAGGGCGACGCCGAGCGCGGGGGGAAGCACCTTCGCGGCGATGGCGTTGAGCGGGTCGAGGCCGCCTGCGTCGAGGCCGCTCGCCTTGGCCCAGAGCCCCACGAAGGTTATGGCGAAGGCGAAGACGAACATGCCGGCGCCGGAGACGAAGCTCGAGCGGCGGGCGTTGGCCGGGCTGTCGGAGCTGAGCACGCGGCTGAACATCATCGGGCAGATGAGGTAGGAACCGCCCACCACGACGACGTAGTAGACGAGGTCGAGCGGCTTGAAGCTCGCGTTGAACAGCTCGACCGTGAGCGCGCCGGGAGCCGGGGGTTTGGCGAGGAAGAGCCAGGCGAGCGTTCCGACCAAGGCGAGCGCGAGGATGCCGAACTGGAAGAGGTCCGTGCGCAGCACGGATTTCTGGCCGCCGATCAGGGTGTAGACGACCAGGAAGCCCGCCGCGACGGCGACCGCCGGCTGGTGGGCGAGCCCGGTCAGGGTGGTGATGACCTTGGCCGCTGCGACGAACTGGGCCGCCGCGAGGCCCGTCCAGGTGATGACGATGATGGCCGACACAAGGAGGCGGTTCGGCTGGCCGAGCAAGCCGCCGGCCAGGTCCGGCATGGTCAGGGCCTCCGACTCGCGCACCTTGCGCGAGAGGAAGATGCCTTGCAGGAAGTGGGCGATGCCGCCGGCCGCAACGAACCAGAAGGCCGGGAAGCCCATGGTGACGGCCTTCGAGACCGTCCCGATGGTGATGCCGCCTCCTATGGTGCTGGCCAGCATCGACGCGACGACGAAGAGCTTGCGCTGCTTGCGCCCCGCCACCAGGAAGTTCTCTATGGAGTGCGAATACTTGAGGCTCGCGAGCGCGATGCCGATGAGGACCGCGCCGTACGCGGCCAGGAGGATGGTGGGAATCATGTTCCGCTCCTTTCAAGGCTGTCGGAGGAAAGCGCCGCTGCTTCCCGCAGCGTCGAACCTAGCGGATCCGGCGCCGCGCGTCCCCCTGAATGGGCCTACCGTATCGGCAAGCGTACCGATACGGTAGGCGGAAACCTTGATCGGCGGAACGGGAGCGGCTCAGGAGGCCGCCAGCTCCTTGAATTCGACGGCGCCGATGGTCTCCACTTCGAGCAGGCGCCCGGCGAGCTTTTCGAGCACCTCGCGGCGGCCTTCGAGGGTACGGGCAGCCAGTTCGTAACGGGCGCCGATGACGCGGGCGATCTCCTCGTCCACGTAGCGCTGCGTCTCCTCCGAGTACTCGCGCGCCAGGAAGGCCTCTTCGCGGCCGCCGAGCGAACCGCCGCGCTTCGTGAGCGCCACGTTGCGGAAGCGGCCCGACATGCCGAACTCGGTGATCATGCGACGCGCGATGTCGGTCGCCTTGACGATGTCGGAGGCCGCTCCCGTGGAGATGCGCCCGAACACGAGCTCCTCGGCCGCGCGGCCGCCCATCAGGACGTCGATCTGGCCGAGCAGCTGCTCCTCCGTCACCACGTAGCGGTCCTCGACGGGCATCTGCAGCGTGAAGCCGAGGGTGCCGTAGCCGCGCGGCACGATGGTAACCTTCTGGACCGGGTCGGCGCCCTTGGTCGACGCGGCGACCAGGGCGTGCCCCGCCTCGTGGTAGGCGATGACCTTGCGTTCCTCCGGGTTCATGGCGCGGCTCTTCTTCTCGAGGCCGGCGACGATCTTCTCGATGGCCGCCTCGAAGTCGCCCTGCGCCACTTTCTTGCGCCCGGCGCGCACCGCGAGCAGGGCCGCCTCGTTGACGATGTTGGCCAGGTCCGCGCCCACGAAGCCCGGCGTCGAGCGGGCCACGTCCTTGAGCTGGACGCCGGCCTCGAGTTTGACGGCCTTGGCGTGGATGGAAAGGATGGCCTCGCGGCCCACGATGTCGGGGCGGTCCACCGACACCTGGCGGTCGAAGCGGCCGGGCCGGAGCAGGGCGGGGTCGAGCACGTCGGGGCGGTTGGTGGCGGCCAGGATGATGAGGCCGCTGGTGGCGTCGAAGCCGTCCATCTCGACAAGCAGCTGGTTCAGGGTCTGCTCGCGCTCGTCGTTGCCGCCGACGGGGCCCGAGTTGCGGCTCTTGCCGATGGCATCCAGCTCGTCGATGAAGACGATGCAGGGCGCCTTCTCGCGGGCCTGCTTGAACAGGTCGCGCACGCGCGCCGCGCCGACGCCGACGAACATCTCGACGAATTCCGCGCCGCTCATGCGGAAGAAGGGCACGCCCGCCTCGCCGGCCACCGCGCGCGCCAGGAGCGTCTTGCCGGTTCCCGGGGGGCCGACCAGAAGGACGCCCTTCGGGATCTTCCCGCCGATGTCCGTATACTTGCGGGGGCTCTTGAGGAAGTCGACCACCTCGACGAGTTCTTCGCGCGCCTCGTCGACGCCGGCCACGTCGCTGAAGCGCGTCTTCACGTCGCCCTCGGCCACGATCATGGCCTTGTTCTGGCCGAAGGCGAGCACGTTGCCGCCCATGCTCGACATGCGCTTCTGGATCATGCGCCAGAGCAGGAAGAGGAGCCCGAAGGGAAGCACCCAGTTGAGGATGACCCCGATTATCGCGTTGCCCTCGCGCGAAACGGCGTAGTAGACCACGCCCTTCTCGTCGAGCAGGCCCACCAGGTCCGGGTCGCCGACGGGGACCGCCCGCCAGACCCCGCTCGGGACCGACCTCGCCGTGGCTTCGAGGCCGCGTACGGCGCTCAGGCCGCGGGCCGGCTCGACGCTGGCGTAGCCGGTCAGGTAGTCGGCGTCGATCTCCACCCGCCGGATCTCGCCCGCCTCGATGCGTTCCTTGAACTGGCTGTATGGCACGAGGCTCTCGTCGTTCGAGAAAAGGTACCAGTTGAACACGGCTATGAGGGCGAAGGCGCTCAAGAGGGGAAACAGCGAAACGCGCCACTGGCCGAAGGGCTGCGGCAGCTTCGGGTCGGGGCCGGCGGGGCTTTTTCGCTGGGGCTTCTTGCGGTTCCAGTCGGGACGTCGCTCGGGCATCGGATATCCTTCCAGATCAGTGCTGATGCTAAAGGTACTGCCCGCGGCGCGTCCTCGGCCAGCGCGGCCGGTTCCATTCGGCGCAAGCGGATGCCCGTCGACGCTTGACCCCGGGCGGCCCTCGTTCGTATATTCTCCGGCGAGCCTTCAAACCCTCACAACCAGATCCAGGAGGATATCCGCATGAACGTGAAGCCCCTGCTCGACCGCGTGCTCATCAAGATCCAGGAGTCGGAGGCCAAGAGCGCCGGCGGCATCATCATCCCGCAGACCGCCCAGGAGAAGACCCAGACCGGCGCCGTGGTGGCCATCGGCACCGACACCGACGTCATCAAGGTGAAGGTCGGCGACAAGGTCATGTACGACAAGTACGCCGGCACCCAGGTCAAGATCGACGGCGCCGAGCACCTCGTCGTCAAGATGTCGGACATCATCGCCGTCATTGAATGAGGAACCGCAGGTTCCGAGCTCATCGACGAGTCATTGCATGAGGAACCCGCGGGTTCCGATTGCACTGGCGGATCATGGCGCACAGCCCGGCAGCCGCCGAGCCTGAGCGCAGCGAACGCGGGAAGCCGTCCTCCGGGGCGGCTTCCTCGTATTTGGAGCCTCAGGCTACTGCGAAAGGCGCTTTCGCGAAGCCTTGGGGAGGGGGGGGAGGGCATACGCGACGATCCGGCTTGCGCGCGCGGGCGCGCCGGGTTATGCTGGCCGTCGCATAAACCGGTTTACGATCGCGGGGAGACCGGATGCCTTCCCTGCGGCCGCTCGACGAGGCATCCCGGAGCCCCTTCCCGATGATCCGCGTCCGCAACCTGGGCAAGACCTTCGTCACGCAGAAACGATATCCCGGCTTCCTCGGCTCGCTCAAAGGCCTCGTGACCCGCGAGAAGGTCCGGACCGTCGCGGTCGACGACGTCTCGTTCGACATCGACTCGGGCGAGATCGTCGGGTACATCGGCGCCAACGGAGCGGGCAAGAGCACCACCATCAAGATGATGACCGGCATCCTCACGCCGAGTTCCGGCCGCGTCACGGTGGACGGCGTCGTGCCCTGGGAGCGGCGCATGGCCAACGCGGCCAACATCGGCGTCGTCTTCGGCCAGCGTACCCAGCTCTGGTGGGACCTGCCGGTCACCGAGAGCCTGACCCTGCTCCGCGACATCTACGGCGTCACGAAGGGTGAGTACGAAAAGCGCCTCGCCTTCCTCGACGAGGTCCTCGCGCTCTCGGAGTTCGCGTCGAGCCCCGTGCGCACCCTCTCGCTCGGGCAGCGCATGCGGGCTGACCTGGCCGCGAGCCTCCTCCACCGGCCCAAGGTGCTCTACCTCGACGAACCTACCATCGGCCTCGACCTCATCGTCAAGGAGAAGGTCCGCAAGGCCATCAAGGAGCTGAACCGCGAGTTCGGCACCACCATCATCCTGACCACCCACGACCTCGCGGACATCGAGGAGCTCTGCAGGCGCATCATCGTCATCGACTCAGGCAGGCTGGTCTACGACGGCAGTCTCGACGAGCTCCGGGCGAAGTACGGCCGCGCGCGCACGGTGCGCTTCCACCTGGCGCCCGGCGCCGTGGTCGACGTCGCGCCGCTGGCCGCGGAACTCGCCGCGCTTGATTCCTCCTCGCGCACCGCGATGGAGGAAGGCGAGCTGGCGGTCACCTTCGACCGCGCGAAGGCCGGCGTCGGCGCCGTGGTCCAGAAGGTGCTCGCCCGCCACGAGGTGCTCGACTACGCCATCAGCGAGACGAAGATCGAGGAGATCGTGAAGCGCATCTACCTCGAAGCGGAGGCCGCCCGATGAGCGCGGGCCGCTACCTGCGCTTCACGCGCAACACCGTGCAGACCCTGCTCGCGTACCGCGCGAACGTCCTTTTCTACATCTTCGGGAACATCGTGCAGACCCTGGTGCTCTGGTACCTCTGGCGCGCGATCTTCGCGGGCGCGGGCGGCGGACGGATCAACGGCTTCACGCTCGGCGAAATGGCCGCCTACCTGCTGGCCGCCGTGGCGACCCAATCGGCCATCTCGGGCAGCGCGGACGGCATCGTGGCGGACGAGATCATGGACGGCAACATCGCGGTGAACCTGGCGCGGCCGCTCGACTACCGTACCCGCGTGTTCTTCGGCCACTTCGGCGAGTGCCTCTACAACGCGGTGGTGGTGAGCCTGCCGGCCCTCGTCATCGCGCTCGCGGCCGGCGCGAGCGTGGGCTCTACGGGCGCGCGCCTCGCCGCCTTCGCGGTGTCGCTGGCGCTCAGCTTCACCCTCCATTTCTTCTATAAATTCATGCTCGGCCTCACCGCCATCCTGACGACCAATGTCTGGGGCGTCTTCAACGTCGAGGCGGTGGTGTCGGGTTTCCTGTCAGGAGCCCTGGTACCGCTGGCCTTCTTTCCCGACTGGGCCCGGGGCGCGATGGCGCTCCTGCCCTTCGCGTCGATGGTGTCGGTTCCGGCCCTTGCCTTCGCGGGCAAGCTTTCGGGGGCGGAGCTCGCGCGCGCTCTGGCCGTGCAGGGCTTCTGGGTAATCGCGCTGGCGCTGTTCTCGTCATGGGCGTGGAACTCGCTCGTGAAGCGCGTCTCGGTGAACGGGGGCTGAAGGTATGGCGCGCTACGCACGGCTTTACCTGCGCTACCTCGAGCAGAACCTCAAGAGCCTCATGTCCTACCGCCTGAGCTTCCTCGTCGGCCTCGCGGCCTTCATGGCCCGGCAGTTCCTCGGCGTGGCCTTTGTCGGCCTGGTGTTCGCGGCCATTCCGGACCTGGCCGGCTGGAGCCGGGAAGAGGTGCTCTTCGTCTACGGCTTCGCGCAGCTCGGTCGCGGCTTCGATCACATGTTCACCGACAACCTCTGGATACTCGCATGGCGCATGGTGGCCAGAGGCGAGTTCGACCGCATCCTCGTGCGCCCGCTGCCGCCGCTTTTCCAGCTGCTGGCCGAGCGCTTCCAGACCGACGGTATCGGCGAGCTCGTCGCGGGAATCGCCGTGACCGCCTGGGCCGCGCCCCGGCTCGCGTTTCCCGCGGGCCCCTGGTCCTGGGCGCTCGGCGCGGCGGCCGTGCTCGCATCGATCCTCATCTACACCGCGGTCAAGCTCGCGCTCGCGAGCCTCGCCTTCTGGATCAAGTTCAGCCAGTCCTACCTCTTCGCGGCCTACAAGATGGCGGACTTCGCCATGTACCCCATGAACATCTACCCG
>JAKLEE010000131.1 GCA_022703215.1 Spirochaetota bacterium
GGTCGCGGAGGCCGGCGATGCCGTTGGCCGAACCGTTGGGGTTCGAACCCTCGTAGCGCAGCGCGACGAGCCCTTCCCGCTCGACGCGTTCGAGGACGGCGGCGTCGCGCGCCGTGAAGCGTCCCTCGCCGTGCCGGATCGGCAGCTCGCGGGGGGAGAGCCCCGCGGTCCAGGGGCAGGCGCCCGAGTCGTCAAAGGACACGCGGACCCAGTCGTCGACGAAGCGGCCGGACTCGTTGTGGACGAGCGTCACCGAGCGCTCGCCGGAATCGGGCCAGGGCAGGAAGCCGGACTTGACGAGGGCCTGGAAGCCGTTGCAGATGCCGAGCGTCAGGCCGCCCCGCGCGTGGTGCGCGCGAAGGGCCTCCGCGAGCCGGGTGCGGAGCAGGTTCGCGACCACCTGGGCGGAGCCGAGATGGTCGCCGAAGGAAAAGCCGCCGGGCAGGGCCACTATCGAGGCGCCCTCGAGCAAGGCGGGCTCGGCGAGCAGGTCCGACAGGTGCAGGCGTTCGGGCGCGGCGCCGGCCAGGCGGAAGGCCTCCGCCAGCTCGGCATCCGAATTGAAGCCGTAGCCGGCCAGGACGATGGCGCGGACCCTCATGGCCGGCCTCCGGGAACGAGGGGAGTCTTGAAGGCGGTTTCGAGCGCGTCGAGCGTCGCGCGGACGAGGAGTTCCCCGCCGCGGCGGATCTCGAGGCGCGGCTCCCCGTCCAGGACGCCGAGCAGGCGGATAGGGTGCGAGGCGAAGGTGGTCTCGAAGCGCTCGCGGTCGACCCGGCGTATCGAGACGACGAAGCGCGAAGGATCCTCCGCGAACAGGGCGCGGGTCGCGTAGTCGGAGGCGTCGGGGTCCAGGCCCGGAAGCCCGTCCACGCGCGCGACGAGGCCGAGCCGGCCGCCCAGGCAGCTCTCCACCAGCGCCACCGCGAGGCCCCCGTCGGAGAGGTCGTGGCAGGAGCGGATCATGCGGCCGGAGATGCCCTTGTGCACGCTCGCATAGAGCGCCCTGGCCGCCGCGAAATCCGGAACCGGCGCGCGGCCGTAGGACGGTCCGCGCTTGCCGCAGGCGCGGTCCTCGGCGCCGTCCACCCGCTCGAGCATCGATCCGCCGAGGGCGCCCGGCGTCGAGCCGAGCAGGTAGACGAGATCGCCCGACTCGAGGAAGTCGGTCGACGAGGCCTTGCGCACGTCGTCGATGGCCCCCGCGAGCGTGACGAGCAGGGTGGGGCGGGACGAAATGGTCCGGCCGCCCGCCCGCGCGTCGTTCTTCATGCTGTCCTTGCCGGATACGAGGGGCAGTCCGTAGGCCAGGCAAGCCTCGGACAGGCCCTCGCACGCGCGCACGAGGGCGGCCAGCTTGGCCGCGCCGTCCGGCGTCGCCTCCGACTCGACCGGATCGGGCCAGCAGAAGTTGTCAAGCGCGGCGGCGCGTTCGGGGTCGCCGCCGAGCGCGACGTGGGCGCGGTACGCCTCGTCGACCGCGCAGGCCGCCATACTGAACGCGTCGTCCTCGCCGTAGCGGGGACAGACCCCATGGGTCACCGTGTAGCCGAGGAAATTCCCCAGGTCCGCGCGGATGACCGCCCCGTCGCCCGGCGCGTCGCGGCGGAGCCCGACCATGGGCTTCTCGACCGATCGCGCCTGCACCTCGTGGTCGTACTGCCGTATCCAGCTTTCCTTGGAGGCGACGTTCGGCTCGGCGAGGATCTCGAGCAGGACGGGGGTCCAGTCCGCGCGGGCGGGCACGGGGTCCGAGGCCCGCGCCGCGGCGGGAGCCTCGGCGCGCAGGCTCATGCGCGGCAGGCCGTCGTGCAGGAACTCGAGCGGCAAGAGCCCGACGATCCTTCCCCCGTTCGCCCGGATTTCCACCGAGCCCGAGTCGAGGAACTCGCCGACCGCGGTGGCCTCGACGCCGCGACGCCGCGCCAGGTCCATGAAGGCGCCCATCGAATCGGGCGGCACGGCCAGGCTCATGCGCTCCTGGCTCTCGGACACGAGGATCTCCCAGGGGGAAAGGCCCGGATACTTGAGCGGGCAGGCGTCCAGGTCGATGCGCACGCCGCCGCATTCGCGCGCCATCTCGCCGAGGCTGGAGGAAAGCCCGCCCGCGCCGTTGTCGGTGACGAAGCGGTAGAGCCCAGCGTCGCGCGCCTCGAGCAGGAAGTCCGTCATGCGCTTCTGGATGATGGGGTCGCCGATCTGGACGGCGCCGACCGGGCTCGCCTCGTCGAGGGCCAGGCTCGAGAAGGTGGCCCCGTGGATGCCGTCCTTGCCGACGCGGCCGCCGAGCATGATCGCGAGGTCGCCGGGGCGGATGCTCTTTTCCCAGGACGGCTTTCCGTCCAGGAGTTCCGGCATGACGCCGCCTGAGCCGCAGAATACGAGCGGCTTGCCGAGCCAGCTCTCGTCGAACAGGAAGGCTCCGGCCACCGTGGGTATGCCCGACTGGTTCCCGCCGTCCACGATGCCGCGGTGCACGCCCGCGAGCACGTCGCGCGGCGCGATGAGCCCCTCCGGAACCTCGGCGTCAGGCGTGCCGGGCGGCGCGAAGCAGAGCACGTCGGTGTTGAAGATCGGCTTGGCGCCCATGCCGGTGCCGAGCACGTCGCGGTTCACCCCGACTATGCCCGTGATGGCCCCGCCGTAAGGGTCGAGTGCCGAGGGGCTGTTGTGCGTCTCCGCCTTGACGCAGAGCGCCTGCCCCGGATGGAAGACCACGACGCCCGCGTTGTCGGTGAAGACCGAGCGGAGGAAGGGCTTCGAGGGCGCGAGCGCCTCGGTGGTGGCGCGGATGTAGGTCTTGAAAAGCGAGCGGATGGTCCTCGCGCCTTCCGGAGCCAGGTACTCGATGTCCGCGTTGAAGATCTTGTGCTTGCAGTGCTCGCTCCAGGTCTGGGCGAGCATCTCGAGCTCGACGTCGCTCGCGAGCGGAGGCAGGCCCGCTTCCTCGCGGCGGCGCCGGGTTTCCGGATCGGCGTAATGGGCGCGGACCGCCGCGAGCTCCCCGCGCGAGAGCGCGAGCGTCCGCTCCGCGGAAAGCCGCCCGAGCGCGGCGTCGTCCATGCCGGCCAGGTCGAACCAGGCGGGTTCCGCGGGGTCGTGGACGCCTGGCGCCGGGTGCGCCGTCGAGGGTCTCGCGCCGGCCTTCCATTCCGCGGCGGCGATGACGAGCGCGGTCTGCACGAGCGGGTTGTGCAGCGAGCCCGCGAGGGCTTCCGCCGCTCCGGCGCCCAGCTCGCCATAGACCAGGTACTGGCGGGCCGTGGAAAAGAGAACGCCCCCGACCGCGTCGCGGCCCAGGGCGAACTCGAGCGCCTCGCGCGCGGTCAGGGCCAGGGTGTCGGTGACGCCGGGCCGCCACGCCACCTCGATCAGGGCGGACCAGCCGGCCAGCGCGGGGCGCTCGGCCGCCCAGGCGTCCACGTCCGCGACCTGGACCACCGGGTCCACGAAGGCGTCGACGCAGGGTCCGGGCGGCAAGGGGCGGTCGACCAGGACCGCGTCCACCAGGGCGACGCGGACCGGGACTCCGAGGCGGGCGCTGGCGGCGGCCGCGAGGGACGTGGCGCGTCCGTCGAGCGTCGGATCGAGGTAGCTGGTTTCGATACGCATCAGTAGACGAAGACGACGGGTTCCGTGAGCTGGCGGTGGCGGAGCTTCAGGTAGAGCGAGTTCGAGGCCCGCTTGTAGTTGAAGCCCGAGACCTCGTAGCGCTCGAAAGCCGGATCCATGCGGTAGTCGATGCCGTGGATGCGGATGGCCTGGTAGGGTGCCACGCCGTAGACGGCCGCGAAGTGCGCATAACCGACGGGATGCTCGAACGAATACACCGCCCTTCCCGCCTCCTTCAGCACCGTAACCCGTGACGCCACGGTCCAGGCCCAGGCTCCGGGTCCCAGTTCGCGGTAGAACGAAACCTGGCGGGGATAGCGCGGATTCCCCGCGACCAGGTCGTAGACCGCCTCGGGAGCGAGCGTCCCCGTTCCGGCGACGAGGGTTCCGTCCTTCAGGTTCGCGGCGGCGGGCAGGAAACCGTTTTCGTCCGCCAGGGCGAGCACCCCGGCGACCAGGCTCTGGCCGACGCCGACCATGGTGGGTTTCGCGGCCTTCTCGCCATAGCGGACGAGCGCGTAGCCCGCCCTGAGGCCGAGCCTCGGATCCATGGCGCCCGCGGCGTCCGCGCGGTAGAAGTAGCCCTGCGAGGCTTTCCGCACGGCCGGCAGCATGACTCGCTCCGCGACAGCCTCGAAACGGGCGAAGGGATTCGCTTCGGCGCCGATGAGCTCGTTGCCGTCCAGCCAGGCCTCGAGGGCCGCCACTGCGCGCCGCGGATCGAGGGAGCCCGGATCGACGCCCTGGGCCCAGGCGAAAACCGAGCGGGCGAGCGAATACGGGGTGCGGTCGAGCAGGAAGGGCACAAATCGCTCGCCGTCGAAGATGGAAGGGGAATTTTCGGCGATGGCGCGTTCGATGCGCCGCACCTCCGCGAGGTCGGCCTCCTCCAGCCGGCCCATCGCGTTGACGATGTCGCCGAAATACGGCGCGCTCAGCCAGGAGAAGTCCGCGGGTCGCGCCGCGCGCACGGCGGCCACGCGCTCGAAGGCGGCGGGTCCGGTTCCGCGCGACCAGGCCTCGGCAAGGTAGGCGACCGCTGCGGGCTCCACGGCGACACGGCCGGCCGAGCCATCGGACCATGCTCTTTCCGCCGCTATCCAGCGCCGCGCCGACAGTCCCGCCCAGGTCTTGTCGAGGTAGGAAGAGCGCACCGCGGCCCAGGCCGCGCCCTCCATGGGCGCCTGCTCGACGAAAGCCGCGACGGGAGAGGCGGGCGAGGCCGCAGGCGCGACGGCCGGCGCGATGCTCAGGGCGGCGGGCACGAGCGCGGTGCCCGTGAGCCGCAGGGTCCGGCCGGCCCGGTCGAGCGCGGCGGCGGGAATGCCGAGCGACCAGGTGGAGCCGGAGCGCGAGAGCTCGAGCGTTCCCCCGGCGCCTTCGTTCAGGCGGGCGCCGCGGGAAAGCCGCCACGAAAGCGAAGCCTCTCGCGCCGAGTCGATGGAGACGGAGGCGGCGCCGTCCTGCGACGAGATCGCGCGCAGGACCGGCCCGCCCTCGAATTCCACGAGGAACCCGGCGGCGAGCGCGGTGAAGGCTCGCGGGGCCGAATTCCGCTGAGTTCCCTTCGAATCGAGCCAGGAGAGCGGCCGCTCCTCCGAGAATTCGAGCGTGAGGCCCTGGAAGGAGAGCAGCGCCGCCTGAATCGGACCGCCTTCGCGCGATCCCTGCTCCCCGCCCTCGGCGCGTTCCGCGCGCAGGGCGAATTCGCCCGATTCGACGAGGAAACCGCCCTCCCTCGGGAACTGGATGAGCACGAGGGCGACGATGATGCCGATATAGAGAGCGGCGAGGCCCAGGCCCCGCCAGAGGGATCCGTATTTCATGGCGGTTTCGGACTGTAGCGCAGGAAGGTCCGAAGTGCAAGCTTGCCCCGGCCCGAGCCCGAGGCTATCATGGCTTCCTCGCCACCCCACGCATCGACATGGAGCCGACGATGAGCCCACGCGCAGTCCGAACGATCACCCGCGGCGTCGCGGGATCAGCAATCGCCACCTCCCTCTCCATCCTCGCCCTGCTGGCGGCCGCCTGCGGCAGCGCGGGACCCGTTCCCGAATCCGCCGATCCGGTCGCCCGCGAGATCGTCACGCTCGACCAGATCCACGCCCTGCTCGCCAAAGGCGAGCTCAAAGCCGCGCTCGCCAAGACCGAGGCTTACGCGGCCGACGGACCCGCGGACCTCGACCGCCGCCTCGTGCTCGCCTCGGTCCGCGCCTCGGCCGGCGACCTGGCCGGCGCCCGCGCCGCGACAGAAGAAGCCAAGGCTCTCGCCCCCGCGAGCGCCGAGCCCTGGTTCTTCGCCGCCGAGCTCGCCTCGTGGTCCGGCGACCAGGCCGGCCGCAAGGCCGCCCTCGACAAGGCCCTGGCCCTCGAGCCCGCGCACGCCGACGCCCTGGCCGCGTACGGCGACCTCCACTGGGAGGCCGGCGCCTACGCCAAGGCCGAGGACTCCTACCGCCGCGCCTTCGCCTCCGACCCGACAAACCTCGGCGCCCTGCTCGGCATGGGCCGCGCCGCCTACCGCAAGGACGACTTCAAGGCTTCGGCCGCCTTCCTCGACCGAGCCGTGGCCGCGCACCCCACCTCGTCCCTGGCCTACTCCGACCGCGCCCGCGCCCGCTACAAGCTCGGCCGTTACCTCGAAGCCCTCGACGACCTGGACAGCTCCGTCGAGCTCGATCCCGATTCCGCCTGGCACCGCCTCGAACGCGGCCAGCTGCTCCTCGATTTCGGCCGCTCCGACGAGGCGCTCGCGGACTTCACCCGCGCCATCGAGCTCGACCCGGCCGACTTCCTGCCCTACGTCTACCGCGCCGGCATCCACGAGGAGGCCGGGCGCGACAGGGAAGCCCTGGCCGACTACAAGAAGCTCCTCGCCCTCGAGCCCGACTACTGGTACGCCAACGAATCGATCGGCACCGTCGCTTTCCGTTCCGGCGACTGGAAAACCGCGCGCGAAGGCTTCGAGGCCGCCTTCCGCATGAGCCCCGTCCAGTACGAGTATGCCATCATGGCCGCCGCCTCGCTGGCCCGCTCCGGCGACGCCGAGGGCGCGCGCGCCTTCGCCGAGAAGGTCCTTCCCTCCATCGACCGCGAGAAATTCCCCGCGGAGTGGCTCGCGCTCCGCCTCTTCTACGACCGCGCCGCCTCGACCTCCGAGATCGAGCTGCGCATCGGCGCGGAGAAGCGGCTCGACATGAAGGCCGCCCTGCTCGTCTGGCTCGGCGAGTACTGGATATCCAAGGGCCGCCCCGAGCTCGGCGCCACCTATATCGGCCTGGCGCTCGAGCTCGACCGCCAGGGCACAATCTGGCACCGCCTCGCGGAAGCCGAGGCGAAACGCCTGGGACCGGCCAAGCCGTGAAGCCGACGGGCGCCCTCGCGTCCCTCGAGGCGGCGCTCGACCGCCGCCTTCC
>JAKLEE010000132.1 GCA_022703215.1 Spirochaetota bacterium
CCGCGAGACCGAGAAGATTTCGCGGAAGGCCGCCGGGGACATGGACTCGGGCTCCGCAACCGTCCTCGAGATGGTCGGCGTCATGCGCGACATCAGCCAGAAGATCCTCATCATCGAGGAGATCGCGCGGCAGACCAACCTGCTGGCGCTCAACGCCGCCATCGAGGCCGCGCGAGCCGGCGAGGCCGGCAAGGGCTTCGCGGTGGTGGCGAGCGAGGTACGGAAGCTCGCCGAGCGCAGCCAGAAGGCCGCGGCGGAAATCAACGAAGTCTCCGGCAGCTCGCTCGAAGCCGCGGTGACCGCGGGCGCGGGCATCGAAAAGCTGGTACCGGACATCGGCGTCACGGCCGACCTGATCCAGGAGATCGCGGCGGCGACCGCCGAGCAGGACATCGGCGTGCGCCAGATCAGCACGGCGGTGCAGCAGCTCGACCAGGTGGTCCAACGGAACGCCTCGAGCGCGGACGCCCTAGTGAAGATGGCGGACGAGCTTTCGGCCATCGCGGGAGGGCTTTCTGAGTCCGTCGGCTTCTTCTCGCTCGGCGCGCGCGGCGAGGAAAGACCCGGGCGGACCCTGAGCCTGCCGGCTTCGCGGGACTGAACGGGTCCGGGATGTCAAGAAGGCCGTCCGCGGGAGCCCCGAGGGTTCCGCGGACGGCCCTTTTTTTTGCCCCGCCCGGGGCACGCCGGCCGGATCCGGTCGCGAGGCCTTGGCCGCGACCGGACGCGGACCTGCCCGTTCAGTCCGACGGGTCGGGTTCGGGGGCGTCGGGGAAGCGCTCGCGGATCCGCTCGATCTCCGGGCGGATCTCCAGGAAACACTCCACCAGTTCCGGGTCGAATTTGGTCCCGGACAGCTTCGCGACTTCCGCCCAGACTGAGTCAGTGTCCCAGCTTTCCTTGTAGACTCGCTTCGAGCTCAAGGCGTCGAAGACATCGGCGATCGCTACCACCCGGCCGGCAAGGGGTATTTCCTCACCCCTGAGCCGCCGCGGCCTGCCGTCCGCCCCCGCCTCAAGGGGCGGTCCGTACCAGATCTCGCCGGTGCGCTCGACGCCCTCGACCTCGATCTGGTGGACTTCATAATATACGCGCGAAAGGTCCACCCGGCCGGGGTAGCCCGAGCCGTCCCAGTTCTCGTGGTGGGTCAGCGCGATGTCCGCGGCCATCGCGTCGAACTCGGATTCCGCGTCGGAGAAGAGCCGCGCCCCGCAGAAGGTGTGCGACTGCATGATCAGGTACTCGGCGTCCGTGAAGCGCGCGGGCTTCTTGAGGATCAGGTCGGAGATGGCCACCTTGCCCACGTCATGGAGCATGGCCGCCAGCTTGAGCGTGTCCTTGACGCGCTCTCGCTCGTGCTCGGGCACGGCCCGGCGGAAGGCCCAACGCTCGTAGAGCTCGGCCGCGATGCTCGCGACGCGGTTGACGTGGGCTCCGGTTTCGTGGGTGTCGCGCAGCTCGGCCAGGCGGTTCATGCCGAGGATCATGCGCCGCGTCATGTAGGCGCGCTGCAGCGCGACGGTGGCGTTGGCGGCGAAGTGGGTGATGAAGGTCTCCGCCTCCGGCGGGAAGGGTACGGTTTCCCCCGCTTCGTCCTTCGCGTTGATCACCTGGATGACGCCGAGGAGTCCGCCGGCGCTCGTCTTGAGCGGCACCGTGAGCATGGAGACGGACCGGTAGCCCGTGCTCCTGTCGTAGTAGCTGGAGTAGGAATAGGGCGAGCCGGCGGGAATGCCGTAGACGTCGGGAATGTTGAGGATCTCGCCGGTGACGGCAACGTAGCCGGAGATGGTGCCTTCCCCGATGGGGACGGAAAAGTTCGAGTAGGGCAGCTTGCGTCCGGGGGGCAGGTCCTTCTCGAGCACGGCGTTCTGCGTGTAGCGGAACAGCAGCTTGTCACCGTCGCGGACGTAGATGGTGCCCGCCTCGGCGCCCACCATCCGCCGGGCCTCGGTCAGGATCCGTTCGAGCAGGAGGTCGGCGTCCTGGATCTTGTTGAGTTCGGTGTCGATGGCGACGATGCGCTGGAGCCCCGCAAGCTCGCTCGAGAATTTGCGCCTGCCACCCTTGACCGCCATGCGAGCCGATCGCCTCCAAACGTACTATCGAATGTAGGCCCGGAACGTCCCGATTGCAAACGGAAAAGCCGCGGGCTCGGGCGGCCGCGGCTGAACGAAAGGGGTGCTTCCCCAGAGCGCTTACGCGCCGGCGAACGTGGCCAGTTCCTCCGCCTCCTCGCGCAGCTTGCGGATGGCCCGCTTCTCGATCTGGCGCACCGTCTCGGGCGAAAGGCCGAGCTCCGCGCCGATGCGCTTCAGGGTGTACTTCTCGCCGCCGAAGAACTCGAAACGGTACATCAGGATCTTCTTCTCGCGCTCGAGCAGGACCTCGAGCATCTCCACGGTCTTGGCGCGGATCGAGGCCTTCATCAGTTCCGCGTCGGGGCTGTAGGTGGAATCCTCGTAGACGTCGATGACGCCGCCGGAATCCTCGTCGCCGTCCGCCTCGAGCGGCACGAGGCTGCCGGCCATGCCGAGCACCGTCTCGACCGCGCGCGCCTCGACGCCGAGCTCCGCGGCCACTTCCACGAGCGTCGGCTCGCGGGCGTACACCTGGGAGAGCGTGGCCTGGGTGCGCTGGATACGCTTGAGGAGCTCTTCCTTGCGGTGGGGCAGGCGGATGGCCCGCCGGCTGTTCACGAGGCTTCGGGTGATGGCCTGCTTGATCCACCACGAGGCGTAGGTCGAGAAGCGGACCATGCGGCGGTCGTCGAACTTCTCCGCGGCCCGGATGAGTCCCAGGTTGCCTTCCTGGATGAGGTCGATGAGGGGCACGTCGATGGTGCTGAAAGCCCGGGCGATCTTGACCACGAGACGGAGGTTCGCCTCCACGAGGCGTCGGCGGGCGTCCGCGTCGCCGGAGCGTATCCGGCGGGCGAGCTCCTGCTCCTCGGCCGCGTCGAGGAGGGCGATGGTCTTGATCTTCGCGAAGTACGCCTTGAGCGCGTCCTCGTTCCTGTCCTGTCCGCTGGTACTCATGCTTGCCTCTCTGCAGATATATGTGCAGGAAGCGTGCCAAAACGACCAAGGCCGGTCAGAGGTCTAGAAAAGCCTTACTGGAAAAGAATTAAGCGTGATCGAAGGCGCGGGCTGACTGGATCGGATGCGGGCCTGTCTGAATAAGTAGAATAGAAGGCCCCGCAGGCTGTATGAATTTTAGCACGTTATCGGGAAAAACCAGCGTCGGGATGAAAAAACGCCCGATCCCGCGGGCGGGAACGGGCATCCGGGAGAGCGGGGCGGAAACGCCTACTCGAGGCTGATTAGTTCGGAGGGAAGCTCGGCCTTGCGGGTTTCGGCGTTGGCGGCGTCCGCGTCGTATTCGCGGATGAAGGTGAAGATGGCCAGAATGGCGACGACGGCGATGACGAGTTTCCGCACGATGTTCCTCCGAAACCGGTTTACTCTACCTGATCCCGTGCTGCGGGTCAAGGACGAGGCCGTCGCCCCGCGCGGCGGCCTCGGGGGCGGCTGATCACTTTTTCAGGACTCCGAGCGGGTCGATGGCCTTGCCGTAGCGGAAGACCGAGAAGTGGAGATGGGTTCCCGTGCTGACTCCGGTGTTGCCGACCAGGCCGACCGCGGCGCCCTGGTACAGGTACTGCCCCTTCGTCACCAGGATCTTGTCGAGATGGGCATACCAGGTCTGGTAGCCGTCGGCGTGGCTCAGGATGACGTAGTTGCCGTAGACGGTGTTGAAGCCCGCGTCGGCCACCCGTCCGTCCATGGCGGCGCCGGCCCTGGTGCCCTTGGCGGCGACTATGTCGATTCCGTTGTGGAACTGGCGCACGCCGGTGAAGGGACTCGGGCGGTAGCCGTAGCGGCTCGAAATGCGCCCCGAGACCGGCCAGACCACGAGCTCGCCGAGCACGCGCTTCAACTCGGTCGAGGATAGCCGGGCGCCGGGAACGAAGAGGGTCTGGCCGACGGCGAGGGTTTCGGTGGCGAGGTCGTTGGCGTCGAGCAGGGCGGTGACCGTGGTGCCATGGCGCTTGGCTATGGACGCCAGGTTCTCGCCCTTAGCGACCTTGTGGACCACGCCCGACATGTTGGGCACGCGAAGCTCGGCGCCGGCCTTGAGGGCCTTGGCGCTCGAGATGCCGTTGAGGCTGACGAGGCTGTCCATGCTGACGCCGAAACGTTTGGCTATGGTGGACAGGGCGTCTCCGGGCTTGACGCGATACCGGGATATCTCCAGCGACACGGGAGGCGGCGGGACGTCGAAGCCTTCTTCCGCTGGATCGGAGCCGGTTCCGTGCAGGAAGGCGAGCAGCTGGGCCTCGAAGGCCGGATCGTCGGGAAAGGCGAGCCCGGGTTCGAGCTCGGGCGGCAGGGTGGGAACGACCGAGGCCGACACCAGGAAGATGCCCAGCACCATGGCGGGCACGGCCAGCGCCGCGAGGACCAGGGGCCGCGGGGCCGACGCGAAGCGCGCGGGCAGTGTGGCGCACAAGGACCCGATCACCCGGAGGGCGGCCGCGACGCGGCCAAGCCCCGCCCGGGAGCCGCGCTTCCGGGGCCAGGGTTTCCGCGGGACGGGTACGTTCCGATCGATGCCGAGGTCGAGGATGGACGAACCCCGGGCATAGAGCCCCTCCGCGCGGGAGGAGCGGGCGGAGACGCCTCCGGAGGGAAAGCCCCTGCGGCGGGGTCCCGACGGATCGCGACGACGTGCTACGCTCTGGCGGCCGATAACGCTTTGCATCTCCATGGCCTTACGTTTATCGACAAATGGACGGCCGCTCATTATAGTGGCCCTGCGTCGCGTTCGTCCTTCCGGGCCGATGGACGACGACCCGGGGCGGACGGAGGCGGCATGGCGGTGGCGAAGGATGGTTCGAGCGGTTCCGGAACCGCGCGCGCGGCCCATGCCCGTGCGGAGCTCCCGCGCCTGCTCGGTCCGGCGCTCGCCGCCCTGCTCGTCGCCGTCCTGGTCAAGTCCTTCGCGGTCGATTTATCCGTGGTCGAGGGCGTCTCCATGTCGCCGGATTTCCCGCGGGGTTCCGTGGTCGTCATATGGAAGCTCGCGTACGGCCTCAGGGCGTCCCCGGGCTACCTGACCCGCTGGGCCGAGCCGGAGCCCGGCCAGGCCGTCTCCGCCTTCCACGAGGGCCGGCGCGTGCTCAAGCGCGTCGCGGCCACGGGTCCCGCGTCGCTCGAGCGCGCGGGCGGCGGCAGCCTCGCGGTGCCAGCGGGCACCGTCTTCCTGGTCGGCGACGCCGCGGACCGCTCCAACGATTCCCGGGACTACGGCCCGGTGCCCGTAGACGCCGTCGAAGGCAGGGTCTTCCGCCTCGCTCCGGGAGGACCGAGATGAGGCGCGATATCCGGTACTGGACCGTGATCGGCCTGCTCGCCGCGGGAGCGCTGGCCGTGCTCTGGCGCTACGGCGAACTCGCCTCGCGCGGACCGGCCGAGCCGAGGACCGTGGCGCCGGAAGTGGTCCGGGGGGCCATCCTCGACGCCGAGGGCAGGCCGCTGGCCGTCGATGTCTCGCTCTACAACATCGCCGTATGGCGGCCGAGCCTGGACCGCGACGGACTGGCCGCGACCGGCAAGCTGCTGGAGCGGGAGCTGGGGCTTCCTGAGGGCGAGTTTGGGAGGCGGGTGGAATCGAGCCCGACCGATTTCCTCTACCTGGCCAAGCGCCTCCAGGCGTCCGCCGTCGCCGGCGTCAGGGACGCGAAAGCCGAGGGCCGGCTCGCGGGCGTGGTGGTGGAGAAGACCGCCGGCCGCCTGTATCCCGAGGGAAAGCTCGCCGGCCATGTGGTCGGCTTCGTGGGCGACGAGAACCGCGGGCTTTCGGGCATAGAGGGCCGCTATGACGGGGAGCTGAGCCCGGCCGCCGAACCGGGCCGTCCCGGCGGCGTCATCTACGGCCCCGACCTCCGGCTGACCATCGACGCCGACCTGCAACACGCGTTCGAGGCCATCGCGCTCAGGGTGCACGAGGAGAATTCAGCCGAGGCGACGATGCTGCTGGCGCTCGACGCGCGGACCGGCGCCATCAAGGCCTACGTCTCGATGCCGGATTACGACCCGAACGAGTACCGTTCCTACCCGCGCGACGCCTGGTACGACCGGCCCTCGCAGTACGCGTACGAGCCTGGCTCGGTCTTCAAGATCTTCTCCATCGCCGGGCTGCTCGAGCTCGGCGGCATCGATTCCTCCTCGACCTTCGTCTGCGACGGAGCCTACGAGCGCGAAGTGCCCGGAGAGGAACCCGACATCCGCATCAAGTGCCTCGGCACGCACGGCACGGTCGACTTCGAGGACATCCTGGTGCTCTCCTGCAACGCGGGCACGGGCTACGCGTCGGACACGGTGTCGACGGCCGACTTCCACGACGCGCTCCGGCAGTTCGGCTTCGGCAGCCGCACCGGGATAACCCTGCCGGGCGAGACGGCGGGGCTGCTCCGCGAGCCGCAGGCCTGGTCGCTGAGGTCGAAGCCCACCATCGCCATCGGGCAGGAGGTGCTCGTCTCGGCGGTGCAGGTGGCGGCGGCCGCAGGCGCCATCGCGAACGGCGGCGTGCTCATGAAGCCCCGCCTGGTCGACGCGATCCTCAACCGGGACGGCACGGTCGCGCGGACGGAGGAGGCGACGCCGGTGCGCCGTGTCGTGTCCGAAGGGACGGCGCGGCTCGTACTCGATGCCATGCGGATGACGGCCGGCGAAGGCGGCACGGGCAGGCGCGCGGGCGTCGGGGACATCGACCTGGGCGTCAAGACCGGTACCGCGCAGATGATAGACCCGGCGACAGGCGCATACTCGGACAAGGATTTCCTGGCCAGCACCCTCGGCATCTTCCCCATATCCGACCCCCGCTGGGTCGTGTACATGGTCGTGGTCAAGCCGCGCGGCGCGTCCTATTTCGGCGAGCGCATCGCCGCGCCGGCGCTGCGCGAGGCCGCCGAAACCCC
>JAKLEE010000133.1 GCA_022703215.1 Spirochaetota bacterium
ACTCGGTGCGCATGACGAGGATCTCCTTGCCGATGGTGGCTTCCTCGTTCAGCGTGGGGAAGGCGAGGGAAATTTTCTGGCCGCTCGCCTTTTTCCGCTCGACAAGGGCGTCGAGGTCCGCGAAACGCGAATGGTGCCAGGTCCGCGCCAGCAACGAATCGTGCGCGCTCATGCCTCGCCGCCTTCGGGTACGGCCGCGACGCATCTGGCGAGCGAAAGCTCCGCGAGGCGGAAGCCGGCCCCGAGCGTGGCGAGCTCGAGCTCGTCGCGTTCGTAGCCTTCGACCGCCTCCGAGACGCCGATGGACACCGCGGGGATGCCGCGCGAGCTCAGGAAAGCCGCAGGATCCGCGTACGACGCCTCCACGGCCTTGATCTTGAGTTCCTTCAGGACAGCCTTGACGATTGACGCGAGCGGCGCGGAAAGACGGGCATCGGGGACGGGAAGCCGGCTCGCCTCGGCGACCTTGACCGCGACACCCGTCCCCTCGCCGGTCTTCGCGGCGGTTGCGCCGACCGCCCCCACGGCGAGGTCGAGCACGCCCTGGTCGGCCGACTCGAGCTCTATTTCCACCGTCGCGTCGACCGGAGGGCGGCCGAATCCGGAGCCGGCCGCCACCCTGGCTACGCGGCAGCTCGTCGCCCCGGAAGCGTCCCATCGCACGCCCTCGAGCCGGCCGACCAGCTCCGCTGCGAGCGATACGGCCGAAGGCACGGGAACCGAAGGATTCGCCCGGGCCGTTTTGGCTTCGGCAGGCGCCGAAATTGAGACGATAAATCGCGCCGCGCCAAGCGGCTTCCCCGCCACCCTCGAGAGCCCCGTACCGCGCAGGCCGATCGCGACCACGGGCCTCGCGCCCAGGGCATCGAGCAGGCGTCCGTATGCGTCCCCGTCGGCCGATTCGGGAGATCGGGAGAGGAAAGCGAAAACGATGCTCCTGGAAGCGCCGAATGCACCCCCGGCCGCGGCTTCGGCCAAGGCCAGCAGTACGGCCGCCGGCAGCGCGTCAGCGAGTCCGGCGCCCCGGGCGGAAACGGCGTCCAGGCGCGAAAGGCTGCCGAGCGGATGCCAGCGCTTCGTGCCGAGACAGGCGTGGACCAGGACGGGACGCGGATCGCCCGACCCCGGGACGGGGAAGGGAACGATGGCGTTTCCGTCGGCGTCGATCCGGCAGACGATTCCGGATCGCTTGAGCCGCTCCAGGACGAATTGGATCCGGGGTTCCTCGCGTTCCACCGGAGATGCGAGCTCGGCAAGCCGAACCGCGTCCGACAGGAGGCCGTCGGCGGGCGGATGCGCCTTCCGGAACGGAGCCTTGAACCCGCGCCGGAGCGACGCGAACGCCTTCGCGACGAAAGCCTTGAGCGTCGGCATCGGTCCCATCAGTCCCCTCCTTCCGCGACGCGGCCCTCGGCGCCGGGTACCCAGTATAAGGGCATTCCGGGATCCATGCTTCCGCAATGCCGCGATGCGATGTAGAATGGCCGTCCGGCCGACCCGGCGGCCGGACGGGGAATGGCATGATCGAATACATCGTGGCGCGCAACATCGACGGACGCTCCCTCCGGAAGGCGGCGGGCGTGCTCTCCACAGGCGGTCTCGTGGCCTTTCCGACCGACACGAGCTGGAGCGTCGGGTGCTCCATCTCCTCGAAGGAAGGCATCGCGCGCCTCAAGAAGCTGTCCGGCAAGGACGCGCTCTCCCCGCTCACCGTGGTCTGCTCGGAACTGAGCCAGGTCTCGGAGCTCTGCGAGCTGCCGACCTCCTCGTTCCGTGAGCTCAAGCGCCTGGTGCCCGGTCCCTACGTGTTCATCCTGCCGTCCACCAACCGGGCCGCCCGGGACTTCGACCTCCGTCGCGGCGAGCTCGGTGTCCGCATCCCCTCCAATCCCGTTCCGGCGGCGCTCGTGGAAGCGCTCGGCGCCCCGCTCCTCACCGTGACCGCCAAACGCACCATGAGCGGCATGGACGAAACCGACGCCGATTTCCCCGAGGAACTCCTGTTCGTGTCCGGGTGGGAAGTGGAGGAGCTGCCGGGCGTCGACCTAGTGCTCGACACCGGGGAGGAGCTCGAGCGCGGATTCTCCACCGTGCTGGACCTGCGCTCCGGCGACGTGACCGTCATCCGCGCCGGCGCGGGCCGCTATCCTTGAGTCCAACGGTGCCGCCCGGGACCGGTCGGGGCTCGGTCGCTCCCCATTCGTAAGCCTCCGGCAAGCTCCCCGCGACCAGAAGCCCCCTTGCGGATTCCACGCCGGGACAATATGCTGGGCGCGCTTCCGTACCGGAAGCCGTTTCCGCGCCAGGCTCCGCGCCTGGCGCGGCGCACGAATCTTCCCCCTTTGGACAGGTTATGAAGAAGATACTCTTCCTCGCCCTCGTCACCCTCCTCGCATTCGGCTCCTGCGCCACCAAGGACGCCGAAGCCGTCGCCGCCTCCGGCACGCCTTCCAAGACCGACACTTCCTACGCCTTCGGCGTGGCCATCGGCAACTCCATCAAGGAAACGGAAGTCGAGATCGACTACAAGGCCTTCCTCGACGGCGTCAAGGCCGTGCTCGAGGGCAAGGAGCCCAAGGTCACCCTCGACGAGGCCGGCGAGACCATCCAGATCGCCATCGAGGCCGCCATGGAGAAGAAGGGCGAGCAGTCGAAGGCCGCCGAGACCGCCTTCTTCGCGGAGAACGGCAAGAAGTCCGGCATCGTCACCACGGCGAGCGGCCTCCAGTACGAGGTGATCAACGAAGGCGCCGGCGCCAAGCCCGGACCGACCGACGTCGTCACGGTGCACTATGTGGGCACCTTCCTCGACGGCGAGGAGTTCGACAGCTCCATCGCCCGAGACGAGCCGGCGACCTTCCCCCTCGACCAGGTCATCGACGGCTGGTCCGAAGCCGTCCAGCTCATGAACGTCGGCGCCAAGTACCGCTTCTGGCTCCCCTCCGAGCTGGCGTACGGCGCCGACGGCGCCGGCGGCGTCATTCCCCCGTATTCGACCCTCATCTTCGAGGTCGAGCTCCTCGAGTTCGAGGAAGCCGCGGCCGCGGAAGCCGTCGTCGAGTAATAAATCCCCCCGGCTGGCGCCGGACCGCATCGCGCGTCCCGGCGCCCCGACTTTCCGCCCGCCGCTTCAGGCGGGCGGAAAGGGCAGGGCGAGCGCCATGGCCCCGAACAGTCCGCCGAGCGCCCAGCCCGCGAGCACGTCGCTCGCGTGGTGTACGCCGAGGGCGACACGCGAGATTCCTACCGCGAGCGACCACAGTAACAGCGCGCCGCCGACCGCGGGGCCGATACCCGCGGCAAGCGTGGAGGCCGCGATGGCCATGGTCCGCGCCGCGTGCCCCGACGGGAACGAGTGCGGATCCGTCCTGCGGTAGATCCCTCCCCAGTCCCCCTCGGGCCGCTTCCTCCGGAACAGGTACTTCGCGCCCGTCGCGACGAGCGTGGCCGCGAGCGCGGCCGCGGCGGTCCGGAACGCGGTTCCCCGAAACGCGAAAGCCGATTGCAGGTACCACCAGAGCGCAAGCAGAGGAAAATCGGCCAGGGAATCTCCCGAGCGGGCGATGATGGAGAGCGCGCCGCGGGTCCAGCGTCGCCCGGCGAGGGGCCGGAGGCGGGCGGAGAACGATTCGTCGAGGCCGAGGAAATACCGCTTCACGTCCTCTCCCCCAGGAAACGCTCGAGCATCGCGTGCTGGAAGGGCTTGTCCACGTCCATGCCGAGTTCGGCGTGCGGGCAATCCAGGGCCCTGCCCCTGAAACCGAGACGCCCGCTCGCGATGCGGACCGCGTCGGCGACCGCGAGCCTGCGGAAGAGGAGCTTGAGAAGGACGTCGACGCCCACCGACAGGGCGATCCGGGCGGAGCTCTTCCTGCCGGCGGTAAGGCGTTTCCAGATCGAGCCGGAACCCGCCAGGGCGGCGGGCCGGATGACCGTCAAGTCGCCGCCGCAGACCTCTCGGTCTCGGAACCGGATATAGCTTCTTCCCGATCCCGGGAATTCGCGTTCCATGATCGCCCGATCTATTACCGAGTAGTAGAAGTCGTCCTCCGTCTCGAGGGCGCGGTCGACGACCCAATCGACGTGCGAGGGGAGCAGGGCCGGCACGTCGACGCTGGCCAGGAGGACGAGCGGTCCGCCTCCCGCGGACAGGATGGCCTCGGCGCCAGAACGCGCGTTCCCGAACAGCGAACCCGTGTCCGGCAACCAGGCGTCGATCTTCAGGGAGCGCAGGCCGCAGTCCGGTCCCAAACCGACCACTACGATCCGGCCGACCCGTCCGGTAGCCTCGAGCGCGTCCAGCACCCACTGCCCCATGGACTTGCCGGCGATCGGGAGGAGCGCTTTCGCCCTGCCTCCGGCCAGTTCATGGAGGGGATCGGTGGGGTCCGAGCCGCCGCCGGCGAGAAGCACCGCGTCCATCAGGCGAGCTCCCGGAATTCGGGACCGATGCCGGCTTTGTCGACGAAGGCGGCGAGCTCTTCGTCCTCGAGTACGCGCCCCTTTCCGGCCGCCGCGACGATGGCCGCCTCGAGCGCGTTGGTGCCGAAGCTGCGCCCCTCGAGTACCGGCGTGGTGGTCACGAGGTATTTCACCCCGCGATCGCGCATGAACGCGACGTCGGCTTCCGTCGTGGTGTTCGTCACTATGGTCTTCCCCTCCATGTCCAGGGGCATGTGCTTCCGTATGTAGAGCCAGTCGCCTGCCACCACCGCGGCTTCGCGGAAAAAGGTTTCGTACTTCGGCTCGTTGCGTTCCTGGGCCTCGCCGGTCGAGTAGAGCATCGAGATGGGCAGCCGTCCCACCACCGGCAGGAGGACGCGGGCTGCCCGGTCGAGGCCGCGGAGGGAGCGGATGGGGAAGGGCAGGCCGAGGGCGAACATGAGGTCGCCGAATACGCAGTCCCAGCCCGCGTCGATGAATGCCTTCGTCATGCCGTAGCGCGAGATGCCCTCGACCAGGAATGCCTTGCCGTTTCCGAAGCGCCTTCCCAGTCGGCTTTCGAGAAAGGGGACCACCCGCGACTCGAGCACGGTCTTGAGGTGGCGCCCGTCGGTGTACGGCGTGGCGCGGACCCCCCGCACCAGGTTCACGCCGGACCGGAGCGGATAGTCCCGCCACGGCAGGCGCAGGTACAGCTCGACACCGCCGACGCCGAGCGCGTCGACATGTCCGTCCAGCTCCTCGAACAGGGCCCGGGCCCGCTTCTCGTCACCGTCCGTGCCGCGGCGTTCCAGCCGGACGCGCGTACCCGCGAGCTCGAGCTCGACCGACTTGTCCCGTTTCGACGAACCGAGGCTGACGCTCACCGCCTGTTTCATTGAACCTCCCCGCGACAGGGCTTCATCGTCTGCGAGTATAATCCCGACCACAAAACCCGGCAATCGCGGCCTCGCGCCCGGGGAACCGCCGATTTTCACAGGATTGCCACTGAAACGTGGCGATTGACCGCGCCCTCCAGCTCTCCTACCATTGTCCCCATGAATGATCGAACGAGCCTCCGAGAAGCGTTCCGGGCGAAAGAGAGCGTGGCGGGACTCGCGCTCCTCGCCCTCGGCATCGCGCTCTTTTTCCCCGCGAACCTGCTGCTCGAGCGCGGCTATCCCGACCGGCCTCTCGTGCCTGACCTGTCCTTCGAGCTCCTGCCCGAGATACCCGCTCTGGCTTACGCCACCGATCCGATCCTGTTCGCGTCGATCGGCGTCCTGCTATTCCTCGGCCTCGGCAGGGAACGGCGCAGCCTGCCGCGCTGGCTGCTGGCCATCGGCCTCGCCTACCTGCTCAGGCCCTTCCTCATGGTGCTCACCCCGCTCGGACGCCCCACCGGCAACATGGATTCCTACGGCGTCTTCGAGTTCCTCGAAGTGAAGCAGCACGGCATGTTCCCCTCGGGCCACATGATGCTCGCAAGCCTCGCCTGGTTGCTCGTGGACCGGGCGCGGAATCCGGAGGCCAAGGCCTTGCTCCTCGCGGGCATGCTGCTCGAAGGTGCGACCCTCGTCCTCTCCCGCGGCCACTACTCGATCGACATCGTCGGAGGCTTCCTCGTGGCCTGGTTCGTCCGTAGCCTCCTGGAGCGGAAGGCCGGGCGCCCCGGAAGCGCGGCGCCGTAGACCTACCCCCGCGAGCCCTGTATCATCGCCTCCCATGCTCCTCATCCATCCGCCTTCGGTCAGGACTGTCTCGCCGCCGCTCGCGCTCGCGCGGCTCGCGGCCTTCCTCCGCGAGAGCGGCGTCGAAGTTCGTTCCCTCGACCTCGCGCGCGAAGGTGTGGACTACCTGATCGAACTCGGCGAGGCGGGAGGGGAGTCCGCCGGCGCCGGGCCGGCGCCGGCGGCCCGTATGTCGCGAGAGCGCCCGGGGGACAGAGCTCAAGTGGAACCGTCGTGCGATCGCCCGGGGGACAGAGCTCCAACAGAACCATCAGGCGAACGCACGAGGGACAGAGCTCAAGCTGAGCCATCACGCGTGCGCCTGGGGGACAGAGCTCGATCGAAATCCTCGCGCGAGCGCCGCTTCCTCGAAAGCCTGTACGAGCCGCGCACCTATCTGGACGCCTCGCGACACGCCCGCGCCGCCATCGGCGTGAATCGCGCGCTCAAGCGGATCTCGACGCCGCTCGGGGGCGAGGCGGGGCTCGCGGACTACCGCGAAGCAGGTCGTTCGCCACTCCGGAGCGCGGACCTGGTCGATGCGGCGCGGCGCTGGCGTACGAGCCCCTGGGCCGCGCTCTACGAGCGCCGACTTCCCGAAGCCCTCTCCGGATTCGCCACGCGCTCAGTCGGCGTCTCCATCGGCTTCCTGAGCCAGGCCCTGCCGGCCATGGCCCTCGCGGGCTTCCTGCGGGAAACACGTCCGGACCTGGAGCTCGTCGCGGGCGGGGGCCTTGTCACCTCGTGGTCGTCGAGGCCGGGCTTCGACGAGCGCGCCGCGTTCGGGGGCTTTTTCGACGCG
>JAKLEE010000134.1 GCA_022703215.1 Spirochaetota bacterium
CGCCCGCCAGCATCAATTCCGGATACTCGAGGGTCCTGGCCCGCAGGCGCACGTAACGGTCGATCAGGTAAGGCCCCGACAGGTTCAGCCCGGTCCGGTCGTTCTGCGGATCGCCGGCCACGCGGATGGCCAGGATGTTGGTGCCCTGCTTGAGGGCCCGCTTGTCGATCGGCACGAGGACGTTGCGGAACGAGCGCTCCCTGACGAGGGAGCCGTCGCCGGTCCGCTCGAGCTCGTCGCGGAGCAACTGGCCGTTCAGGTACAGCTCCCAACCCTGCCCGACATGGGAGAGAAAGACCGCCGGGTCGCTGGCGTTGAGCAATCCCAGATCCGCCTCGAAGGGCCAGATCAGCGTCCACTCCTGCACCGGATCCGGCGTCATGTCGAAAGGCTTCCAGGGGCCGGCGCCCCGGACGCCGAGATCGCGTATCATGAGCGGGCGCTCGCCGCGGGTCGGCCTGACGCGCACCCAGTCGGGATCGGTGGGATCCGGCAAGGTCGTCAGGCTGTCCTGGCGGAAGCCCCGCGCCACCCGTATCTCGGAGAGGGTCAGGTCGACGGGAAGGGCTCCGAGCCCGGCCGGCACGAGGGCGACGAGGGCGAGCACGACTGCGATGCGGTTGACGGTGCGCACGGCAAGACTCTACGACCTTTGCGGTCCGCGGTCAATCGCGATCTTCCCCCCGCGTCCGCGCCTCGGCGGCGCCGGTTCCGGCTGCGTCGGCATCCAGCCTGAAGCGGCCCATGGCGGCTCCGAGCTCGCGCGCCACCTTGCCCACCTCGGCGGAGACCTCCTGCATGCTCTCCATCGCGCGCTCCTGCTCGTCCATGGCCTGGCGCTCCTCGAGCCGGCCCGCCGCAATTTCCCCGGCCAGGCGCTCGGCGTCGCGGAGCGCCTGGGCGGCGGCCCCTCCGCGCTCGGCTTCGCGGCGGGCCGCCGCCACCGCGCGCTCGAGGGCGGCCGAGAGGGCGGAAAGGCCCTCTCGGATGACCGCGTTGGCCTCAAGCTGGACCCTCACGCCCGAAGCGATGTCGCGCGCTATGTCCTTGACCGTCTCGGAGCGGCTCCTGACGCGGCCGAAGGCGTCGAGGGCGGTGGCGGAACGCTCGAGGTTGCGGCTCGCGGCGCCAGAGATGGCGCGTGTCGCGTCGCGGATGTCCTTGGCGCCCCGCGAGCTCTGGTCGGCCAGGTTGCGGATCTCCTCGGCGACGACCGCGAAGCCGGCTCCGGCCTCGCCCGCGTGGGCGGCCTCGATGGCGGCGTTCATGGCCAGCAGGTTGGTGCGCGAGGAGATGTTGAGGATGAGGGCGGTCATCTCCTGGATGCGCGTCGCGGCGCCCGCGAGTTCGCGGCCGGCTTCGTCCAGCTCGCGGAGGGCCGAGTCTCCTTCGACGGCGGCCCCGAGCAGCTCGTCCGCGGAGCGGTCGTTCCGGTCCGCCAGCGTGCCGGCGGCTTCCAGATGGACCGAGCCCTTGTCTGACGCCTCCACGGCCCGGACGGCGGTCGCCTCCGCCTCGTCCACCGCGGTCTGCAGGGCGTCGAGCTCCCGGACGCTCTCCTCGATGGCGGCGGCCGCCGCCGACACGAGTCCCGCGTGGGTCTGTGCCGTCTCCGAGGCGTTGCGGTTTCCCGCCGCGAGCTCGCGCACGCTGGCGGAGTTCTCGGCGATGGCCGCGTTGAGCTCCTCGTACGACGAGAGCAGCCGGTCGGCGTGCGACTTGACGCCGCCGAAAAGCGCGCGGAGCGTGGCGGCGAAACGGTTGAAATGCCGCGCGAGCTCGCCGGCCTCGTCGTTCGACTCGACGGCCAGGCTCGCGGAAAGATTCCCGCCGCCGTCCGCCACCTCCGAAAGCCGCGAAGCCACCGCTACGACGGGCCTGGAAACCTGCGCCGAAAGGAAGCGGGCCGAGAGCAGCGCGAGGGCGACCAGGCCGAGCGCGGTCAGGCCGAGCATGTAGAGGGTTTCGATGACCGGGTCATAGACCTCGGCCAGGGGGATGAAGCCGTGGAGCACGAGCCCCCGGTCGATCGCCACGCTGCGCTGCAACCAGGATACTCCTCGGTAATCCACGGTCCTGAGCTCGGCGAGGGCGCCCTCCGCGACGACCCGCAGGGCGCCGCCCGAGGCGCTCGAAAGCGGGGTGCCGACCGTGGTGAAGTCGCGGGGATTGGCGATGATTTCGCCCCGGCCCGTGGTCAGTATGGCGAAGCCGGCTCCCCCGACCCTCAGGACCTGCATGGAGTCGCGGAGCTCCGAGGCGTCGAACCGGACGCCCAGGGCGCCCCGCAACGAGCCGCGCGCGTCGCGCGCGCCGATCGAGAGCATGAGCGTGGTCGCTCCGCTCGAGGCGAGGCGTGGCGAGGTGACACTGACGTTCTCCGGCGAGCCGGTCCCGGCGAGGAACCACTCATCCTCCCGCGGGTCGGCGGAATCGGACGCGAGGTTTGTAGGCACGCGGAGCCTGCCTCCCGAGGAGTCCGCCACGAGTATTTCCGTCACGAGCGGAGCGGCGGCGATCTCCCCGTCCAGCAGCACGCGCAGGGCCTCGAGCGCGCCTGCGTCGGCCGGACCGCCGTCCGCCGACGCGCCGGGCAGGAAGCCGAGCGGCGCGCGCAGGGCGGGCTCCTCCACAAGGACGGGAATCCGCGCGGAGGCCTGGTCGAGGAAGAGGTCTATGGAGCGCCCGACTGCCCCGAGCTGCGAGGCGATATTGCTGTTGGCCATCTCGCGGGCGTTGCCCGAGACGGCGAGCGCGGCCACGGCCCCGAAGGCGAGCGTGGCCACGAGGCCGGTGCCCGTGAGGGCGAGGGAGATTCTGGTCCTGATTTTCATGGCGTTTCCGCGACGGTCCGGTTTTCGGGGCGGGCTCGGGATCGGCAGAGGAGTATTGAACGCGGCGCAGGGCGCGCGTACCCCGTGGGAACCGTCTTGTGGATATAATAGAGATTTAATGCTTGCTTGGCAAGGGAAGGAAGGCTCGCGCGAAATCGCGGCAAGGTGTTCAGGCGCGGCCTGTCAGCCCCGCCCGCGAAAGGCGCTCGGCCGGGTCCTGGCGGAAAAAGTCCTTCATGACCGCGTACACCTCCGGATAGGCGTCGCGGAGGCGGAAGGGGCGTTCGAAGAAGTACTCGCAGGCCACCGCGAAGAACTCGTCGGGGCTTTCGGCGGCGTAGGAATCGAGGGGAAGCGCTCCCTTGCCGCGCTTGCGCTTGCCCCAGGGCGCGGGCTTTTTCGCCCGCTCCGAGAAATCCGTCCACGCCGCCCGGAAGGCCTTCCGCCACGCGCTCGCTGAAACGCCGCGGTGGAGCGGCGGACATCCGTCCAGCTCGCCGTCGCGCTCGTCGAGCTTGTGCGCGAATTCGTGGATGACCACATTGAAGCCGTCGCCCCAGCCCGAAGCGTCCACGTCGCGCAGCGAAAGCACCACCGGCCCGAGCTCGAGCACCTGGCCCGCGAGCTCGTCGTCCCATTCCGTGACGATGCCCGCGGAGTCCACGTCGCGCCGCGTGTAGTTGAACTCCTTCGGGACGAGGATGACGGTCTCCCAGTCATCGTACCAGCGCAGGCCCAGTTCGAGGAGCGGCAGGCAGGCCTGCACCGCGATCGAGAGCCGCGCATCGGCGTCGGCGACCGCCCCGCGGGTCTCCACGAACTTCTTCTCCGCGAGGAAAGCCGCCACCATGGAGCGCAGCTTCGCGAGCTCCCCGGGGGAAAGGCCGTCGAGCACGCGATGGTGCCTGACGGCCCAATCCCAGGCTTCGTCGTCGATGGGGTGCAGGGCGGCGAGCTTTTCGCGCCGCTTTTCGCGGAGCCAGGCGACGGGGCCCACGGAGCGCCTAGGCGTGCACCGCGCGGCCCAAGGCCGCCCGCGCGGCTTCCATGACGCCCTCGCTGATCGTGGGGTGCGCGTGCACCAGGTCCGCCAGGTCCTCCGCGAGAAGCTCGGCGCCCTTGGCCAGCAGGAGCTCGTGGACCACTTCCGTGGCGGCCGCGCCGACCACGCTGGCGCCGAGTATCTCCGTGGTCTCGGGGTCGTAGACCAGCTTGACGAGGCCCTCGGGCGACTCGGTGGCCACCGCCTTGCCGATGCCGCGGAAGGGGAAGCGCGCCACCGCGTGGCGGACGCCCGTTTCCTTCGCCCTGGCCTCGGAGAGGCCGAAGCTGCCGATCTGCGGCTCGCAGTAGACGGCGCTCGGCACGAGAAGCGGATCGACGCCTTTCTCTTTGGGAAGCGGCGTTCCCTTGAGGACGTGGGCGATATGCTCGGCGGCGATCTCGCCTTCCTTGCTGGCCACGTGGGCCAGCTGGAGCGTCGGCACGATGTCTCCGATGGCGTAGACGCCCGCCACGTCGGTCTCCATGTAGTCGCCGACGCGCACGTAGCCGCGTTCGAGCTTGACGCCGAGCTCCTCGAGACCGAGGCCCGCGGTGTTGGGCGCGCGGCCCACGCCGACGAGGAGGCGCTCGGCCTCGACGATCGACTCGGTACCGTCCCCGGCCCGCACGCGGAGCTTGATGCCCTCGCCGGAACGCTCGACGCCGAGGGCCTTGGCGCCGGTCAGGATCTCGATGCCGGAGCGCTTGAACTCCTTGGCGACCACGGCGGCGGTCTCCTCGTCCTCGAGCGGCAGGGCCCGGTCCAGCAGCTCGACCACGGTCACCCTGGCGCCGAAGGCGTTCATGACGAAGGCCAGCTCCATGCCGATGGCGCCCGCGCCGAGCACGGCGAGGCTCTTCGGGACTTCCTCGAGCATGAGGGCGCCGGTGCTCGAGAGCACGCGGTCCTCGTCGAATTCGAAGCCGGGCAGCTCGCGCGGGCGCGAGCCCGTTGCCACGATGACTGCGGCGGCCGTGATCTTCCGGCCGCCCTCGAGCTCGAGCTCGCGCGCGCCCGTAAGTCGCGCGCTTCCCTCTATGTAATCCACGTTGTTCTTCTTGAGCAGGAACTGGACGCCGCGCGAGAGCTTGGCGGCCGCGTCGCGGCTCTTCTTCCAGGCGGGCCGGTAGTTCCAGCCGGAGAGGTCCACGGTGGCGCCGGCGGCCTCGAGGGCGGCCTTGCCGTCGTGGAAGAGCTCCGCCTGGCGGATGAGGGCCTTCGAGGGGATGCAGCCCACGTTGAGGCAGACGCCGCCCGGCTTGTCCTTCTCGATGACGCAGGCCTTGAGCCCGAGCTGTCCCGCGCGGATGCCCGCGACGTACCCGCCCGGCCCCGCCCCGATGATCGCCACGTCGTACATATAGTCAGCCATTCAGGTTTCCTTTCCGTTGGAGCATACCACGGGAAAATCAACCACGGAGGCACGGAGTTTGGGATGAGGCTGCGCGCGCTAGTGCGCACTTCAATCCTTCCATGCCGAAAGCGGAGCGAAGCGACGCAGGGAAGAGGGAGAGGAAAAGATCGAGTACCATAACCTGAGCACCTTCTCTTGCTTTCTCCCTCTTTTCTCCGTGCCTCCGTGGCTCCGTGGTCTTCTTGTTATAGCAAGGCGGAGAGGGGTTCTTCGATGAGGGCGGCGAGTTCGGCGAGGAAGGCGGCGCCGACGGCGCCGTCGACCACGCGGTGGTCGCAGCCCAGGGTGAGCGTCATGGCGTCGCGGACCCCGATCGTTCCGTCTTCCTTGACGAAGGGCTCCTTCCGCGCGGCGCCGACGGCCAGGATGGCCGAGCCCGGCGGGTTGATGATGGCCGTGAACTCCTCGACGCCGAAGCTCCCGAGATTGCTGATGGTGAAGGTCGCGCCGGAATACTCCTCGGGGAGGAGGGAACCCGCGCGCGCCTTGGCGATGAGGGCGGCGTACTCCGCGTCGATTGCGGCCACGCCCTTCCGCCCGCAGTCGCGCGCCACCGGCGTGACGAGCCCGTCGCTCAGGGCCACCGCGAGCGCGACATCCACCCGAGCGCGGTACTCGACGACGGCGCTCCCGTCGGGCTTCTGCTTCCAGCCTGCGTTGAGGGCGGGGTGGCGCGAGAGGGCGACGGCGGAGAGCTTGGCCAGGTACGCGTTGAGCGAAAGCTTTTCGCCCCGCGCGGCGTTGAGCGCCGCGCGCGCTGCGAGGAGCCGCCCGACGTCCACGGTCCGCTTCAGGTAGAAATGCGGCGCCGTGAAGAAGCTCTCCGAGAGGCGGCGCGCGATGACCGCGCGCTTTCCGGCCACGGGGCGTTCCTCGTCGACGAGGGGACCGGAGCCCGCGGCGGCGCCGGGGGCCGCGGCGAGCGGCGGCGGGGCGCCGAAGCGCGCCGTGCCGGATTTCGCGGCCTCGAGGACGTCGCGCTCGACCACGCGCCCGCCGGGGCCGGAGCCGCGCACCAGGCGGAGGTCCACCGCGTGCTCGAGGGCGCGCGCGCGGGCGAGCGGGCTGGAAGGCGGCAGGGCCGCAGGCGCGACGGGCACGTAGCTGCCGGAAGCCGGGTACGGATGGGCGGGAGCGGCCGCGCTCGGCGCCGCCGGGGCGGGGGTTGCCGCGACGGGTGCCGCCGGACGCGCTTCAGCGCCGCCCGGGGAAGGAGTCGACGTGGCGGGCGCCGCCGGGCGGCCGGAGGCGGCCGCTCCGGAATCGGGCCGCGCCCCGGAAGCGGGCGACGCCGTGCCTGCGGCGTGCGCGGCGTTTTCACCCCCGCTCTCCCCGAGCAGGACGGAAAAATCTTCGCCGGCCGCGCCGATGATGGCGATGCGTGGTAGCGGCTCGATCATCAACATGGCTTCGGTATCAGCCGCGCGAGGCGGCGGTTCAATTGGGAACGTCTGGTATGGCGCCACGAAGGCGGCGGTCGTAGCAATGACTGCCGGCTTGGCGCGCGAAC
>JAKLEE010000135.1 GCA_022703215.1 Spirochaetota bacterium
AGGCCCATGCCCGGTGCGAGCGCGAAGGGCAGGTTGGCCAGGAGGGCCATGACCAGGGTCGCCGCGAGCGAGGACAGCGCCGTCGCCGTGAAGAGGGCGCCCTTGTCCATGCCGGTGGCGGACAGGATGCCGGGGTTGACGGCCAGAATGTAGGCCATCGTCATGAACGTCGTGATGCCCGCGAGGATCTCGGTCTTGACCGTGGTCCCGTTTTCCTTGAGCTTGAAGAACTTCTCCACTGACTGCCTCCTTGTCGGTGTCGGTAGGGAAACTGATGGATTCCGCCCGCGCCCGGGGAGCCCCGCGGGGTCCGGAGGAGCGTGCGGTTCCGGGCAGTCTAAACCCGCATTCGGGAGCGCGCAACGTTTGGCGCGAAAAAATGCCCGATTTCCGCGCTTGCGCCGCGCGCGTTCCTCGCCTACCATGGGACGAACATCCGGAAGGCGGAGGTTCGGGACATGAACGGAGCGCGGCACATCGAGGCGGCGGCGGGCGACGCCGACTGCGACCTGAACATCGTGAACGCGCGGGTGGCAGACCTCTACCGGGGCGTGCTGGTCGAGGGCGCCACCGTGTCCATCGCGGGCGGCGCCGTGGTCGGCGTGAACGACGGCCTCCGCGCCCGCGAGGAGTTCGACGCAGGCGGCCGCGTGCTGGCCCCCGGCTTCACCGACGCGCACGTCCATATAGAAAGCAGCCTGCTCTCGCCCGCGGAATACGCGCGCCTCGTGTGCCCGCGCGGCACCACGAGCGTGGTGGCCGACCCTCACGAGATAGCAAACGTCCTGGGCTACGACGGCATGAGCTACATGCTGCGCGCGAGCGAGGGCCTGCCGGTGGACGTGTTCCTGGTGGCGCCCTCCTGCGTGCCGGCCACCGACTTCGACACGGCGGGCGCGGCCATCTACGCCGCCGACATGCACCCCTGGCTCCGCGATCCGCGCGTCCTGGGCTTGGGCGAGGTGATGAACTTTCCCGGCGTGCTCGCGCGCGACCGCATCCTCCTCGACAAGGTGGCGCTCTTCCGCGAGGCCGGCAAGGCCATCGACGGCCACGCGCCGGGCCTCTCGGGCAAGGACCTCTCGGCCTACATCGCCGCGGGCATACTCTCCGACCACGAGTCGACCACGGCGGAAGAGGCGCTCGAGAAGGTGTCGAAGGGCATGCGCGTCATGCTGCGCGAAGGCTCGGCCGCGCGCGACCTCGAAAACCTGACCGCCGCCGTGACGGCGCGGAATGCGCGGCGCTTCATGCTCTGCTCCGACGACCGGCACCCCGACGACCTCCTCCGCGAGGGCCACGTCGACCGCATGCTGCGCCTCCTCGTTGCGAAAGGGGTCGACCCGCTCGACGCCCTGGCCATGGCCAGCCTCGTGCCGGCCGAGCACTACGGCCTCCGCGACCGCGGCGCCGTCGCGCCGGGCAAGCGCGCGGACCTCGTGCTGCTCGAGGACCTTTCCTCCTTCAAGGTGGCGACGGTCTGGAAGGATGGAAAGCTCGTGGCGCGCGACGGCCGCATGGCCGTGGCCATCGAGCCGCGGCCCGTGGCGGTCCGCGACTCGGTCAACATCAAGTGGCTCAAGGCGGAGGACTTCCGCATCCCGAAGGAAGGCCGCCGCGTCCGGGCCATCACCTGCGCCGAGGGCAGCCTCGTCACCGGCGAGCTCGTCGTCGAGCCGCCCGTCGGCCCTGACGGCTACTGCGCGAGCGACGCGGGGCGCGACCTGGCGCGGGTCTACGTCATCGAGCGGCACCGCGGCTCGGGCAACATCGGCTCAGGCTACCTCCACGGCCTCGGCATGAAGCGCGGTGCCATCGGCTCGACGGTCAGCCACGATTCGCACAACATGATCGTGGCGGGCATGGACGACGAGTCGATCTTCAAGGCGGCCAAGCGCCTCAACAAGATCGGCGGCGGCTTCGTGGCCACGCTCGGCGACGAGGTGCTGGCGGAGCTGCCCCTGCCCATCGGCGGCCTCATGTCGGACCGGCCCGCCGAGGACGTGGTGGCCGCGCTCGACCGCTTCTCGGCGCTCTTCGCCGCGGAAGGATTCGCGAACTCCGAGCCCCTCATGACCCTCGCCTTCATGGCCCTGCCGGTCATCCCGAAGCTCAAGATCACCGACCGCGGCCTCGTGGACGTGGAGCGATTCGAGCGGGTGGGACTCTGGGTGGACTGATTTCGTTAAATTTTTAACATTGCGTTATCCGCGAAACGGACGTACACTGGTTGACCCCACGTGGAGGTCGCACCGTGCTCAAGTCCCTGAGGTTCCGTCTGAACGGCAAGCTGGTCGAAATTGAAGGAAGGGAAGAACAGCCCGTCCTCGACTGGCTGCGCGATGACACGGGCCTGACCGGGACGCGCGAAGGCTGCCGCGAGGGCGACTGCGGAGCCTGCCTGGCCCTGCTCGGGCGCCGGAACCTGGAAGGGACCGGCATCGAGTGGGTACCCGCGGCCACCTGCCTGCTGGCTCTCGGCGAGCTGGACGGCCGCGCCTTGATCACCGTCGAGGGCCTGGCCGTCGAGGGCCCGACGCCCGTCATGCGGGCCCTGCACGTCGAGAACGCGAGCCAGTGCGGTTTCTGCTCGCCGGGCGTTGCGGTGGCGCTCTCGCACTTCCTGCTGGCCGAGGGACCGCGCGACGAAGCCGCCGCGGTGGCCTCCGTGGAGGGCAACCTCTGCCGCTGCACGGGCTACGCCAGCATAAGCCGCGCCGCGCGCGCGCTTTCCTCCGACTTTTCCGGCCTGCCCCTCGATTTTCCGACCCGGCTCGCGGCCTTGGCGGCGCGCGGCGTCTTCCCCCCGGCCCTGGCGGCCACCATGCAGGACCTGCCCGAGCCCGCCTCGGCGGACCCGGGCGGCTCGCCACCATTAGGTAGCTCGCCACCTATCGGTGGCGGCACCGACTGGTACGTGCGCAACACGGACCCCGCGCCGGGCCTTTCGCCCCGCTTCGTCGGCCGCGATCCGGAGCTGCGCTTCATCGAGACGCGCGGCTCGGGCGACGGCGCCACCCTCGCGCTCGGCGCCGGCGTAACGGTGGCGGACTTCTTCGCCTCGGAAGCGGTGCGCGCCGCGGCGCCCGGCATCGAGCGCTTCGAGGCCCTCGTCGCGAGCCCGCACATCCGCGCCCGCGCGACCCTGGCAGGCAACATCGCCAACGCTTCTCCAGTGGCCGACCTGACGGCCATGCTGCTCGCGCTCGATGCCCGGCTCGTCCTCTCGGGCGCCTCGGGCGCGCGCGAGCTTGCGCTCGCGGACTTCTTCCTCGGCTACAAGAAGACCGCCCTCGACGGGGACGGCATCATCGAGACCATACTGCTGCCCGCCGCGCCGCGCGCGTTCTCCTTCGAGAAGGCCGCCCGCCGCGAGCGGCTCGACATCGCCGCCGTGAACACCGCCCTCTCGCTCGCGGTCGACTCGGGCGGCGCGATGCGCGGCGTCATCGTTTCCGCGGGCGGCGTGGGGCCCGTGCCCCTGCTGCTCCGCAAGGCCGCCGCCGCGCTCGAAGGCCGGAAACCTTCGGCCCACGCCTTCCGCGAGGCCATGGAAGCCGCCCGCGCCGAGGTCGCGCCCATCTCCGACGTCCGCGGTTCCGCCGAATTCCGGAAGCGCGTCCTCGGCCGCCTCCTGGCCGCCCACGCGCTCCGGCTCTTCCCCGGCGGCTTCTCCGTCGAGGAGCTCCTGGCATGAAAGACCGATCCGACCGCTCCGCCCTGGCCGCCGTCCGCTTCGACTCGGGCGACCGTCCCGAGAGCCTCCGCAACCTCACCGGAGCCACGAAGTACCTCGACGACCTTCCCGAGGCCGCGAACCTGCTGCATGCAGCCGTCGTTCCGAGCCCCTCCGGCCACGGGCGGCGCCTGCGCGTCGACGCGTCGAAGGCCCGCGAGCTCGACCCCTCGGTGCTCGTCCTGCTCGCCGACTCGATACCGGGCGAGAACCAGATGGGCACCGCGGTGGACGACGAACCGCTCCTCGCCGAGGGCGAGTGGCACTACGCCGGGCAGCCCGTGGCCCTGGTGCTGGCTTCCTCGAAGCGCCTCGCGCGCGCGGCGGCCGCCCTGGTCCGCGTCACGGGCGAGGAGCTGCCCGTCGTCACGGACCCGCGCGAGGCCTTCGCCAAAGGCCAGCTCATCCTCAAGCCGCGCGTGCAGAGCTCGGGCGACCTGGCCGCGGCCTTCCGCACGGAAGAGCAAGGCGGCGCGGCGCGCTGGATCGTCGAAGGCCGCGCGGAGTCTGGCGGCCAGGAACACGTCTACCTCGAGACCCAGGGAGCCATCGCCGAGCCCGTCGACGGGGGACTCCGCCTCATTTCCGGCACCCAGGCCCCCTCCGGCGTCCAGAAGGCCGTGGCCCGCGTGCTCGGCATTCCGATGCGGGAGCTCGAGGTCGAGGCCATGCGTCTCGGGGGCGCCTTCGGCGGCAAGGAGGACCAGGCCGCGCCCTGGGCGGCCCTGGCGGCGCTCGGCGCCTGGGTCACGGGCAGGCCGGTGAAGCTCGTACTCTCGCGCCGCGACGACCTGCGCATGACGGGCAAGCGCCACCCCTACTCCACCGACTTCCGCCTGGCCCTCGACGCCGAAGGCAAGTTCCTCGGCCTCGAGCTGGACTTCTACCAGAACGCGGGCGCGGCCTGCGACCTTTCGCCGGCCATCATCGCGCGCAGCCTCTACCACGCGGCCGGAGCGTACCGGATTCCCGCGGTGCGCGCCGCGGGCTACATGTGCCGCACCAACCTGCCGCCCTTCACCGCCTTCCGGGGCTTCGGCGCTCCCCAGGCCATCTGGGCCATGGAGGCTGCCGTCTCGAAGGCCGCGGAGGCGACGGGCATTCCCGCGCTCGAGCTCCAGCGGCGCAACCTGCTCCGCGAGGGCGACCTGACCCACTACGGCATGAAGATGGAAGATTGCCGCGCCGGCCGCGCCTTCGAGCTCCTGCTCTCGCGGAACCCCGCCGCGCGGCTGAAAGCGGAGATCGACGATTTCAACGCGGCGCACGGAGACCGCAAGCGCGGCTCCTGGGTCATCCCGCTCGCCTTCGGCGTCTCGTTCACCAAGCTGATGATGAACCAGGGCGGCGCCCTCGTGCACGTGTTCAATGACGGCTCGGTGTCGGTGTCGACCGGCGCCGTCGAGATGGGGCAGGGCGTCGGCCGCAAGGTCCTCGTCGTCGCCGCGCGCACCCTGGGCGTTCCCGAGAACCTGGTTCGGATCGAGCGCACGCGGACCGCCACCGTGGCCAACACCATGCCGACCGCGGCCTCGACCGGCAGCGACATCAACGGCGCCGCCGCCCTCGCCGCCTGCGAGGAGATCCGCAAGCGCCTCCTCGCCTTCGCCGCCACCGTCCTCGGCGCCCCGGAGGACGAGCTTTCCCTCGGGAACGGCCTCGTGCTCCGCGGAGGCCGCGACGCGGGCCTCGCCTGGAAGGACCTGGTCGCCAAGGCCCACGAGGCGCGCGTCGACCTTTCCGCCCACGGCTTCTACGCCACGCCGGGCCTTTTCTACGACATGAAGGCCGAGCGCGGCTCGCCCTTCGCCTACCACGTCTACGGCGCGGCCCTCGTGGTCGCCGAGCTCGACACCCTCCGGGGAAGCTCGCGGATCGTCCGCGCCGACCTCGTGCACGACGGCGGCGTCCCGATCGACGCCCTGGTGGACCGCGGGCAGATCGAGGGCGCCTTCGCCCAGGGCCTCGGCTGGGCCATCCTCGAGGACCTGGTCTACGGGAAGGACGGAAAGCTCCTCTCCGACACGCTCTCGACCTACAAGCTGCCGGACATGAAGTTCATGGACTTCCCGATCGACATCGAGCTGCTCGACGACGCGGCGAACGCGAAGGCCGTGCTCGGCTCCAAGGCGGTGGGCGAACCGCCCTTCCAATACGGGATCGCGGGCTACTTCGCGGTCCTCGAGGCGCTGAAGGCGGCGCGGCCCGGAGCGGGCGGCTTCTTCGACCTGCCGCTGACGCAGGAGAAGGCGCTTCGCTTCCTCGACGGAGGGAACTGATGCTGGTACGGAACGGGGAAGCGGCGCTCCCCGGGGCGTCCGCCCCGCTCCGCGTCGACATCCGCGTCCGCGAGGGACGCGTCTCGGAGATCGCCGAGCGCCTCGAACCCGAGGCCGGAGAAGACGCGGTCGACGCGGCGGGACTCCTCGTCCTGCCCGGCGCCATCGACAGCCACGTCCACTTCGACACGCCCGGCTTCACGGAGCGCGAGAGCTTCCTCCGCGGCTCGGCCGAGGCCCTGCGCGGGGGCGTCACCACCATAATCGACATGCCCTGCACGAGCCTGCCGCCCGTCGTGAGCGCGGCCGCCCTGCGGAACAAGCTGGCGGCCGTCGCGCCCGAGGCGCTCTGCGACTACGCCTTCTACGGCGGCATCCGCGGCGCGGGCCTCGACGGCCCGGCCACAACGGAGCGGGACCTCGAGGAGCTCGCGGCCGCCGGCGTCGCGGGCTTCAAGGCCTACCTGGTGTCCGGCATGGACACCTTCCCCGCCGTCGACCACGAGCACCTTTCGCGCATGATCGCCAAGGCCGCGGAGCTCGGGCTCCCGGTGCTGGTGCACGCGGAGGACCCATCCTTCGTGCTGCCGGCCGCCGCGCGGATCAAGGCCGCGCGGGGCCCGGCCGCGGCGACCTGGGACGACTACGTGGACTCGCGGCCGGAAGCCGCCGAGACGGCCGCCTGCGCCGCCCTCATGGCGCTCGCGCGCGGGCGCGAAGGCACCCTGCACGTCGTCCACGTCGGCACCTCGGCAGCCGCGGAGCTCGTCGCAGGCTCGGGCGGCAGC
>JAKLEE010000136.1 GCA_022703215.1 Spirochaetota bacterium
ACTCACGTTCAAGGTAGCGTTCGTTCGGCTCGAGGCCCTCGCGGTAGCTCGGGTTCTCGCCGTACGACCGGCGCGATTATTGTTCATCGCGGCCGGCCTTCGTCCGGACCGCGATTCACGTTCAAGGTTGCGGTCGTTCGGCTCGAGGCCCTCGCTCATCGCTCGGGTTCTCGCCGTACGACCGGCGCGATTATTGTTCGTCGCGCCGGGCTACGCCCGGACTGCGACTCACGTTCAAGGTAGCGTTCGTTCGGCTCGAGGCCCTCGCGGTAGCTCGGGTTCTCGCCGTACGACCGGCGCGATATCCATCCAGCCTTCGGAGAAGGCGTCGGGGCAAAAAAAAGACGTCGTGGCAAAACGGCGTCGGAAACGGGGCGCCCCGGAAGGGGTCGCGAAATGGCATGCCTTTCGACTGCCGGGCGGCCCTTGCGGGTCGCGAAGTTCTTGCCAAGAATATAGCATGGGTCAGGGCGAACGTCAAGCGCCGATTCCGGGGAAAGTGCATCCGAGCGTTTGGCCGCCTTGTACGGTTGCGCCGCATTCCTATACTTGTATCCGGGACCATCGTCTCAAGGAGGCGCCAGGTGGCGGACCGAGTCGCGTTCTTCCTGAAAGTCCTGCGCGCGGAGCTCGAGGATCTCGCCGAGGATCTGGTCGCCATCGACGGGCGCCTCCGCGAACGTTTCGAGCGTTCGGAGGTGACGCCCTACGTCTACCGCGAGAACGGGGCCTTGCTGGTCCGTGAGCAGGAATCGTGCCGGGAACTGGCTCTTTTCGTTGACGGAATGCAGGGCTCGCTATATAAAAGTATCGACGAAGTCGCGGAGGCCGTCCGTAAGGGCGCCCTCGATCTCGTCGCCCGCCATGAGGAGCCGAAGGCCATAACCGAGCTCCTGGGCCGCAAGATAAGCAAGGTCAGACGCTATATCGAATCCGGCGAGTCCCGCTGACTCAGGGATCGCCAATCCTTCGGGAAAGGAACGAAAGCAGCCATGGACATCAGACTGCAGGAGCTTCTCGAGAAGATCAAGCGGGACGGCGTCGAAGCCGCCGGCAAGGAGGCCGCGCGCATCGCGGCCGAGGCCGAGGCCGGACGCAAGGCCATCATCGAGGCCGCCGAACGCGAGGCCAAGGCGCTGCGCGAAAAGGCCGCGGCCGACGCCGCGCGCGCAGAGGAAGCAGGCAAGGCGGCCATCGCCCAGGCCGCCCGCGACGCCGCGCTCGCCTTCCGCAAGGAAATCGACCGGATGCTCGCCGCGCTCACCCGCGACGAGGTCGCCAGGGCCTACGATGCGGACGCCGTGGCCAAGGCCATCCCCGCCGTACTCGCCGGCTGGAAGGGCGAGGACGCGAAGGACCTTACGCTGCTCGTGCCCGCCGCGGACCTCGCCAGGGTCGAGGCCGCCCTCAAGGCGAAGCTCGCCGACAGCTTCAAGGCCGGGCTCGAGCTCAAGAGCCACCCGACGCTCAAGGCCGGCTTCCGCATCGCCCGCAAGGACGGCGCGGCTTACTACGACTACTCGGCCGAATCGGTCGCGGAAATCCTCGGCCAGCACCTCAACGCCAGCGTGGCCGCCATCGTCGAAAAAGCCCTCGCGGCGGACTGAGCGTCGTGGCCAGCTACTACTACTTCGGCGCGACCCTCCCTTCGCTCTCCTGGCGCGGAGCGGTCCCGTTGGGCTCGGAGGCCTTCCTGGAACGCTGCGCCATCCACCTTTCCTCGCGCGACCTCGAGCTCGTGGAGGCCGCCCGCCCCGCCTTGCCCGCGGACGGGGCCTTCCCCCCGCCTTCGCGGCGCTCCCGGCTGCTCGCCGCCTATTACCGCTGGGAGCTTGCCCTCCGGAACGAGCTCGCGCGGCTCCGGGCCGGCAGGCTCGGGCAGCCGGCGGAGAAGCACGTGCGGCCCGGCTCGGTCGAGTGGGACGGCCTCAGGGCGGCCCAGGCCGCCTTCCAGGCGGAGAGTCCGCTCGATGGCGAGCTCGTCATCGAGCGCGAGCGCTGGAACATCGTCGAACGGCTCCAGGTCGGGCATTATTTCGACGTCGAAGCCCTCGCGGCCTACGGCCTCAAGCTCCGGATCCTCGAACGGGTCGCCCGTTTCGAGGCGGAGCGGGGCAAGGCCGCGTACGGCGAGGTCTATGACGACATACTCGGCGCCGCGGGCGCCCCCGGGCAGGACGGAAAGCTCCATCCCGCAAGCGAAGATACCGGAGTGACTACATGACCGCTACAAAAGGAAGAGTGACGGGCGTCAACGGCAACATGGTCACGGCCCAGGTCGACGGGCCCGTGTACATGAACGAGGTCGCCTACATCGAGAACCAGGGACGCTCGCTCAAGAGCGAGATCATCCGCGTGCGCGGCGACTCGGTCCAGCTCCAGGTCTTCGAGCTCACCAAGGGAATCAAGGTCGACGACCCGGTCTCCTTCTCAGGCGAGCTGCTCGCCGTGGAGCTCGGGCCTGGGCTGCTCGGCCAGATCTACGACGGGCTCCAGAACCCCCTGCCCGAGGTGGCCGAAAAGACCGGCTACTTCCTCGAGCCGGGCGTCTACCTCGAAGCCCTGCCCCGCAAGACGCGCTGGGCCTTTACCCCGGTCGCGAAGGCCGGCGACACGGTCCGCAGGGCGGACACGCTCGGCACCGTGCCCGAAGGGTCTTTCACCCACCGCATCATGGTGCCCTTCAACCTCTACGGCGACCTCACCGTCAAGTCGGTAGCCAAGGCCGGCGAGTACGAGGTCACCGACCAGGTGGCCGAGCTCGTCGACGCCGAGGGCGTCGTCCACAAGGTGACCATGCTGTTCCAGTGGCCGGTCAAGCGAGCGGTCGACTGCTACGCCGAGCGCCTGAAGCCCACCGAGCCCATGGTCACCCACGTCCGCCTCATCGACACCTTCTTCCCGGTGGCCAAGGGCGGCACCTACTGCATCCCCGGCCCCTTCGGCGCCGGCAAGACGGTGCTCCAGCAGATCACGAGCCGCCACGCCGACGTCGACATCGTCATCATCGCGGCCTGCGGCGAACGCGCCGGCGAGGTCGTCGAGACCCTCAAGGAGTTCCCCGAGCTCCTCGACCCGCGCACGGGCCGCTCGCTCATGGAGCGCACCATCATCGTGTGCAACACCTCCTCGATGCCGGTCGCCGCGCGCGAGGCTTCCGTCTACACCGCGGTCACCATGGCCGAGTACTACCGGCAGATGGGCCTCGACGTCCTCCTGCTCGCGGACTCCACGAGCCGCTGGGCCCAGGCCATGCGCGAGATGTCCGGCCGCCTCGAGGAGATCCCCGGCGAGGAGGCCTTCCCGGCGTACCTCGAGTCGGTCATCGCCAGCTTCTACGAGCGCGCCGGCATCGTCCGGCTCGCCGACGGCTCCACCGGCTCGGTCACGGTCGGCGGCACGGTCAGCCCCGCGGGCGGCAACTTCGAGGAGCCGGTAACCCAGGCCACCCTCAAGGTCGTCGGCGCCTTCCACGGCCTCTCGCGCGAGCGCTCCGACGCCCGCAAGTACCCCGCCATCCACCCGCTCGACTCTTGGTCGAAATACAGCGGCATCATCGCCCACGAGATCGTGGCCTACGCCCACGGCTTCCTCTTCCGCGGCTCCGAGGTCGGCCAGATGATGAAGGTGGTCGGCGAGGAGGGCACCAGCCTCGACGACTTCGCCGTGTACCTCAAGGGCGAGCTCCTCGACGCGGTCTACCTCCAGCAGAACTCCTTCGACCCGGTGGACGCTGCCGTCTCGCCCGAACGCCAGAAGCGGGTCTTCGGCCTCGTGCTCACGGTGCTCGGCACCGCGTTCCGCCTCAAGGACAAGGACGAGGCGCGCTCGTACTTCAACCGCGTCCGCCAGCTCTTCATCGACCTGAACGGCGCGGAGTGGAACACCCCGCGCTTCGCGGAGGTCGAGTCCGCCCTGAAGGCCGCCGTCGCCGAGCGGTCCGAGGGCCTCGACCCCGTCGCCGCCCGCCACATCGAAACCCTGGAGCGCTGACCATGAAGAAGGTATATTCCCGCATCGAGTCGATCACGGGCAACGTCATCGCGGTCAAGGCCGAGGACGTGGCCTACGGCGAGCTGGCCGAGGTCCGCACGCGCTTCGGCGCCTCGCTGGCCGAGGTCATCCGCCTCTCGGACGACCTGGTGAGCCTCCAGGTCTTCGCGGGCGGCCGCGGCATCTCCACGGGCGACGAGGTCCGCTTCCTCGGGCACCCGATGAAGGTCTCGTTCAGCGACTCGCTCATGGGCCGCATCTTCGACGGCGCGGGCGAGCCCCGCGACAAGGGACCGACCCTCGACGAGAACCTGATCACCATCGGCGGCCCCTCGGTCAATCCGGCCAAGCGCATCATCCCGAAGGAGATGATCCGCACGGGCATCCCGATGATCGATCTCTTCAACACCCTGGTGAAGAGCCAGAAGCTGCCGATCTTCTCGGTCTCCGGCGAGCCGTACAACGAGCTCCTGGCCCGCATCGCCATGCAGGCCGAGGTCGACATCATCGTGCTCGGCGGCATGGGCCTCAAGTACGACGACTACCTCTCCTTCAAGGATGCGCTCGAGTCCGGCGGCGCCATGAGCAAGACCATCATGTTCGTGCACACCGCGAGCGACCCCGTGGTCGAGTGCCTCATGGTGCCGGACATCTCGCTCGCCGTGGCCGAGCGCTTCGCCCTCAAGGGCAAGAGCGTCCTCGTGCTGCTGACCGACATGACCAACTTCTCCGACGCCATGAAGGAGATCGCCATCACCCAGGAGCAGGTTCCCTCGAACCGCGGCTACCCGGGCGACCTCTACTCGCAGCTCGCGAGCCGCTACGAGAAGGCGGTCGACTTCGAGGGCTCGGGCTCCATCACCATCCTCGCGGTCACCACCATGCCCGGCGACGACGTCACCCACCCGGTGCCGGACAACACGGGCTACATCACCGAGGGCCAGTTCTACCTGAAAAACGGCCGCATCGAGCCCTTCGGCTCGCTGTCGCGCCTCAAGCAGATGGTCAACGGCAAGACCCGGAGCGACCACCGCGCCATCATGGACGGCATGATCAAGCTCTACGCCGCCTACAAGGACACGCTCGAGAAGAAGTCGATGGGCTTCCAGATGTCCGCGTGGGACGGGAAGCTGCTCAGGTACGGCGAAAAATTCGAGAAGGGCATGATGGATCTCTCGGTCAACATCCCCCTCGAGCAGGCCCTCGACCGCGGCTGGGAGATCCTGGCCGACTGCTTCGAGCCGCAGGAAACCGGTCTCCAGACCAAGCTCATCGACCAGTACTGGCCGAAGAAGACGGCGTAGGAGGCCGGGCGCCGTTATGGCGAAGATCAAGCTGACCAAGAACGAGCTGAAGAAGCAGAAGGACGCGCTGAAGATGTTCAAGCGCTACCTTCCCACGCTCCAGCTCAAGAAGCAGCAGCTGCAGGCCGAGATCCGCGGCATCGAGGCCCGGGCCCGCGCCCTGGCCGAAGAGCGCGACCGCCTGGACGCCGAGTTCGTCGCGTGGATCGCCGTCTTCGGCGAGACCGACGCGGTGCGCGCCCAGGATGGCGGCTGGCTGCTCAAGGTGCGCTCCATCCGGACGCGCACGGGCAACATAGCGGGCGTCGAGATTCCCGTGTTCGAGGGCGCGGACTTCGCGCTCGAGGACTACGACCTCTTCGTGCGGCCGCTCTGGATCGACAAGGCCCTCGAACGGCTCAAGGCCATGCTCCTCCTCGACCTCGAGATCAAGGTCCTCGACGAGCAGGTGGCGCGCCTCGCGCGCGAGCTCCGCGTCACCACGCAGCGCGTCAACCTTTTCGAGAAGGTGAAGATCCCCGAGACCGCGGAGAACATCCGCAAGATCCGCATCTACCTCGGGGACCAGCAGACCGCGCAGGTGGTCCGGGGCAAGATCGCCAAGCGCAAGGTCGTCGAGAGGGAGTCGGCATGATAGCCCCGATGAAGAAGGTATTCCTGGTCATGCTCGACCGGGAGCGAGATCAAGGCCTCAAGGCGCTCCGGCGCCTCGGCCTCGTGCATCCCGTGCCGGTGCAGGGCTCCGGAGCGGGCCTCGAGGCCGCCTCGGCCGCGCTGGAAGAGGCCCGCCGCGCCGTGGGCATACTCGAGGGCGTCAAGCTCCCGAAGGGCTTCGCGCCCGAGGCGGCCGACGAGGATCGCGGCCTCGAGGTCGCGCGTGCCGTCAACGCGCTCTCCGACGAGGAAAAGCGCCTTTACGAGGAAGCGGCGGCGCTCGCGCGCGAAGCCGATCGCATCGCTCCCTGGGGCGATTTCGACCCGGGCCTCGTCGGGGAGCTCCGCGACGCCGGCCTCGAGCTGCGCCTCGTCTCCGGCCCCGCGCGGGCCCTCGCCGCGCCGCCCGAAGGCTGGAGCCTCGTGCCCTTCGCCGCGTCGAAGGACGCCGTTCGCGTCATCCTCGCGGCGCCGCCCGGCACGCCGTTCCCCGAATCGGAGGAGCTCCGAGAATTCGCCCTGCCCGAGCGCAGCCTCGCCCTGGTGTCCGCGCGCGGACGCGAAGTGGCCGGACGACTCGCCGCGATCGGCGAGGAATACGCGTCGCTGGCCGCGGAGCTGCCCTCGGCGAAGGCGCGGCTGGCCAAGACCGAGCGCGACCACCGCTTCGAGACCCTGCGCTCCGGGCTCGAGGCCGAGGGCGCGGTCGCCTGGCTCGAGGGCTACCTGCCCGCCGCCGACTATCCGAGGCTCTCCGAAGAGGCGGCGCGGCGGGGC
>JAKLEE010000137.1 GCA_022703215.1 Spirochaetota bacterium
GCGAAGGGGAAGTACGGTTCCTCGTTCCTGGTGACCGCGAATTTCGACGGTTCCGTAAAGGATTATTTCCCCGATCTCGGAGCCTGGGCGGACGGGGGCTATTACCAGAACGCGTTCTTCGCGTGGGATGGATCCGGGACGGTCGACGGCTACGGCCAGTCGACAGCCAAAGGCGCGTTCTCGAACCCGGCCATCGATTTCCTGAAAGCCCAGGGACTTGCCGTGCTGGATATGGATCACCTGGGGACCGGCGCGGTATCCGAAGGGCTCGATTTCACGAACTACGACAAGAGGATCACCGAGAAGAAGCTGCTCGAACTGCTTTCGTGGGCGGTTCAATCCGGAAGCACGCCGTACGTTTCGACCGTTTTCATGGGGATGCCGTACAGCCACGGCATCCCGAGATTCGTCAGGATCCGGCCCGGCATGAAGGATCTGGCCATGACGGACGACGACACCTATGTGCTGGGCAGCGACGCCGACGATCGCATCGTGACCGGAGCCGGTAATGACGTCATATTTTCTGGATTGGGAAACAATGAGATTGATGGCGGAGAGGGTTACAACTCGGTTTTCTATCCGGGTAAACGCAAGGAATACGAAGTAATGAATGGCGAGCAGGGCTGGAGCGTCTCAAGCGTTGACGGGAAAGTGAGGGATGCGCTCGTGAACATCCAAAGGCTGATCTTCTCCGACCGGAGCGTAGGGCTGGACGATTGAACGCGCTCAGCTTCAACGAAAAACGCGTTGACCGATACCGGGGCATGCGATACCCTCGCGCGACCGGGCCCGGGCGATTCGGCCCGTATCATGCGCGCGGAGTCCCGCTTCATGAAATTGTGCATTTTCGGAACAGGTTCGATGGGAACCATTCTCGGCGCATTCCTGTCGAGGGCCGGCCAAGAGGTCGACCTGGTCGACTCGTATACCGAACATGTCGAGGCGCTGAACCGCGAGGGCGCCAGGGTGGTGGGCGCCGCCGAGTTCTCGACGCCCGTCCGGGCTCTGTCTCCGGACCGCATGGATAGTGGATACGATGTCGTGTTCCTGATGACCAAGCAGCACGACAACCGGGCTGTCGCCGTGAAGCTCGCGGAACACCTCGCGCCGGGTGGCGTCGTCTGCACCATGCAGAACGGTCTGCCCGAACGCGCGCTCGCCGAGGTGCTCGGGGCCGACCGGGTCGCGGGCTGCGCGCTCGGCTGGGGCGCCACGTTCCGCGGGCCAGGCGTGTCCGAGCTCACGTCGGATCCCGACGCGTTGAGCTTCCACCTCGGTAGCGAAGGGGTTTCAGCGCAAAAGCTCGAAGAGGTAGCCGGCATACTTCGCACCATGGGCGAGGTTCGCGTCGAACCTAATTTCACGGGAGCGCGCTGGTCGAAGCTACTCATCAACGCGGCCCTGAGCGGCATGTCGGCCGTGCTCGGCGCGACCTTCGGCGAGGCGGTCGCGAACCCGCGGAGCCGCGTCATCGTCCAGCGCCTGATCAAGGAATGCATCGATGTCGCCAAGGCCGGAGGCATCCGCATCGAGCCCGTCCAGGGGAAGGATGTCGCGCGGCTATTCGACTATCGAGGACCGGTGAAGCGCGCCTTCGGCTTCCTCCTGCTGCCGTTCGCCATCCGGAAGCACCGGGCTCTCCGGGCCAGCATGCTGCAGGACCTCGAGAAGGGTCGGCTTTGCGAGATCGACGCCATCAACGGCGCCGTATGCGCCGAGGGGCGCAGGCTCGGCGTGGCGACGCCGGTGAACGACCGCGTGGTGGCCATCATCCGTTTGATCGAGGCGGGCGAGCGCGATCCCGCCTGGGCGAACCTGGCGTTGTTCGGAAGGACGGTCGCGGTCGGGGGGAAATGAAATCCGGCCGCGCGGCCGCCTCGAGGACGACCGTACGGCCGGTTGCGCGAACGGCGCACGCCATCGCGGGAGCGATGGCGACGAACCGGGCTCCTACTCTTCCACCTTCACCCAGGTGACGGTGTTGTAGTAGACGGGGCGGAACGCGGGAACGAGGTTGTCGGCCACCCGGTCGACCAGCGCTTCGGCCGTCGCGGTGAAGTCGTAGCCGCGGAAAAAGGTCGAGAACGCAGCGGCGTCCTTGTTCTTGACGGGGATGTACTCGAAGGCGCCCTCGACGAACGCGATCGGAAGCGGCTGCTCCGTCTTTTCGGTCATGAGCGTTTCGCCCGAGCGCGCGTTGACGAGCGAGAATTTCACGTAGGCCTTGTACGTCAAATAGTAGTCGCCCTTGGCCGGTTTCCGGTCCATGATCCCGAAGGAGCTCGTGTTGTAGCCGTAGTCCTCCAGGATCTCGAGAATTTCGCTGCGGATGTCCACGGAGATCGCGAGCCGGTAATCCGAGTTCACCGGACTGGGCGCCGCGGAGAAAATCGGCGCGAGCGGGGCGCTTCCCTCGTCGATGGTGGCGGCGTAGGGAGTGACGGTGTAGTCGTAGACGATCTTCCGCGTCGAGTACTCGCCCGCGTCCGGATACGCGCGATTGATGGGGAGTCGGATGTCGGTCGCGCCGGTGATGCCTGCCAGCAGGCGCTCCGAGAGCCGCACGCCGAGCGCGCGCGCGTCGACTCCGGACTTCTTGAAGATGTTCGTGTCGAGCACTCCGACCTCGCCGAGGTCCCAATCGTCGTCCGTCTCGAGGTAGCGCCCGCCGAGCTCGATGGTCTGGGTCGATTCGCCCGCGGTGACGGTCACCGAGACTCCGCGCAGGTCGAATTCGGAGCGCGAAGAGGAGAGGGTGAGGTCGGCGCGTTCGACGGCGAGCGTGGCGCCCTGGGCTACGGTCGCGAGCGGAGGCTGGTACAGGGTGGAAATGCTCTGCCGCTGCATGCCCGCGCACGAGACGAGGGCTGCCGACGCGACGAGGGCCATCCCGATTTTCAAAACTGGCTTCATTCTGGATTCTCCTTGCGGCTCCGGTCTGACCGGGGCCGGCATCCAAGGTAGCACGCCGATTGGCTCAAACCAATCCGGAACAAATCCTGTACGCGCGAGGCGGGGCTCGGGTAGTATCGGCACATGCTCATCGACGGCATCCGGCATAGAACCATACGTGTCGCGGCGGACGGCGCCTCGGTCGAGCTCATCGACCAGCGCGCGCTGCCGTTCGAGGTGCGCTTCGAGACCATCCGTACGCATCGGGAAATGGCCGCGGCCATCCGCGACATGCATCTCCGCGGCGCGCCGCTCATCGGCGCGGCGGCCGCGTACGGAGTCTGGCTCGCCTGCCTCGAATCCGAAGCTCTGTCCCCGCCCGGATTCGCGTCGGCCCTCGAGGCGGCCTTCGCGACGCTCGAGGCGGCCCGGCCCACGGCGGTCAACCTGCGCTGGGCGCTCGATCGGCAGCGCGCCGCCGTCGCGTCGGCGGCCGGTCCCGCCGACGCCGCCCGACGCGCCTTCGAGGAAGCGAACGACATCGCCGACGGCGATGTCGCAATCAACGCGGCGCTCGGCCGCCACGGCGCCGACCTGGTCGAGCGCCTCCGGGCGGAACGCGGGTTCGATACGGTGCGCGTCCTGACCCACTGCAACGCCGGATGGCTCGCCACGGTCGACCGCGGCACGGTCACGGCCGTGCTCTACGAGCTCCATGAACGCGGCGTTCCGCTCCATGTCTGGGTCGACGAGACGCGCCCCCGCAACCAGGGCGCGCTCACGTCCTGGGAACTGACGCAGAACGGCGTCCCGAACACCGTGATCTGCGACAACTCCGGCGGCCACCTCATGCGCAGCGGGCGGGTCGACCTGATCCTGGTCGGCACCGACCGGACGACGCGGAACGGCGACGTGGCCAACAAGATCGGCACCTACCTCAAGGCCCTCGCCGCCCGCGACAACGGCCTTCCCTTTTTCGTCGCCCTGCCTTCTCCGAGCTTCGATCCGACCCTGCCCGACGGGGACGCGATTCCCATCGAGGAGCGCTCGCCCGACGAGGTGCTCTCCGTCCGCGGCAGGGACGCATCGGGACGCGCCGGCTACGCGTCGCCCTACGCGCCGGGGACGCGCGCGTTCAATCCCGGTTTCGACGTAACGCCCGCCCGGCTGGTTACGGGCTATATCACGGAACGGGGCGTCCTCGACGCGGAGTGCCTCGCCCAAGCTCTGTCCCCGGCCCCGAAATCCGGAGTTCCGTGATGGAGGATGATCGGGGGAAAGGCAATTCGGCCGCCGCGCCGTCCGGGGCGGAGGGCGTCATCAAATTCACCGTCGGAAGACACACGCGCACGGACGCCGTTCCCGACGCGGAATGGGCCGACCTTGAAAGCTGGCGCTCGCGGCTTCGGCTGCGCGGCCTTGTCGGGCATGACGAGGCCGCCGGGCTCGGCTACGGCAACGTCTCCGTCCGCCGGGCGGCGGGCGGCTTCGTCATCACGGGCACGCAGACAGGTCGGCTCGAACGCCTGGACGGGCATGGCTACGTCATCGTCGACGCGTGGGATTTCGCGCGGAATAGCGTCGATTGCGTCGGACCCGTCCTGCCCTCCAGCGAGGCCCTTAGCCACGCCGCCTTCTACGCGGCGAATGCGGCCATCGGAGCGGTCGTCCACGCGCATTCGCCATCCCTCTGGCGCCGCATGCTCGACTCAGGCGATCCTTCCACGCCCGCGGACGTGCCGTACGGCAGCGTCGCGTTGTATACTCGGCTTGGAGAAATGGCGCGCGACCGGGAGGCGTTGGTCTTCCTCGTCGTGCTCGCGGGGCACGAGGACGGCGTCTTCGCAGCGGGCGTCTCACTGGCCGACGCCTGCGGGGCGCTTTTCGCCCGCATCGATCGGGAGGACTGATGGTCAAGATCGGCATCATCGGCGGTTCGGGTCTCGAGGATCCGCGCATCCTTGACGACGCGGCCGAGCGCGCGGTTTCGACCCGTTTCGGCGCGCCGTCCTCCACGCTCGCCGAGGGGACGATCGGCGGCGTTCCCGCGGTCATACTCTCGCGGCACGACCGCGACCACCACATCGCTCCGACGGGCATCCCGAACCGCGCCAACCTCCAGGCCCTCAAGGACGCGGGTTGTACCCACGTCATCGCGAGCACCGCGTGCGGTTCGCTCCGCGAGGAGATCGGCCGCGGCGACTTCGTCGTCCTCGACCAGTTCATCGACTTCACGCGCCGCCGCGAGCTCACCGTGTTCGACGACTTCCGCGACGGCATGCACCACGTCGGCATGGCCGATCCCTTCGACGCGACGCTCCGCCGGATCCTGGCCGAGGAAGCCGGGCGTCTCGGCGTCCGGACGCATCGGACCGGCACGGTCGTCACCATCGAGGGACCGCGCTTCTCGACCCGGGCGGAGTCGCGCATGTTCCGCGCCTGGGGCGCCGACGTCATCAACATGAGCACCGCGCCCGAGTGCATCGTCGCGAACGAGCTCGGCCTGCCCTACGCGGCTGTCGCCATGGCCACCGATTACGATTGCTGGAAGGAGGACGAGGCGCCGGTCAGCTGGCAGGCCGTCCTCGAGATCTTCAAGTCGAACGCCGAGCGCATGACCTCGTTGCTGGCCGCGGCGGTCAGGGCCGTCGCCGCCGGGATCTGACCTGCGGCCGGGCGGCAAAGGAGGAGACGATGGATACGCACACCCCGGGAACCGAAGCTTCCGGAAACGCCGCGCGAACGACGCGCCCTTCGCGCGGGCCGCGCGGCGGCGGCGAGGGCTTCGCGAAGGTCGCGCGCCGCGTCCGGCGGACCCTCCTCGTCGTCCTGGTCTCCGCGCTGGCGGGCCTCGCCGCGGGCTTCGGCATCGTGGCGCTGGCGAACGCTGATCGGGCGGCCAGGGTCGAGGACGTGGCCGTGTTCGTCGCGGGAACCGCCGAGGCGGGCAAGCTGGTGCTGGCGGAGACTCGCGGCGTCTGGGAGGGCACCCGCCGGGTGCCGGCCAGCGTGCTCGGCATACGCTCCGACTGGCAGGCCCGCTTCCGCGCGGGTTACCTGGTGCGCTGGTACGTGGACTTCCTCGAGGACGGTCCGCCGCGCGTCAGCTACGCGGACCATGTCGCCCTGGTGGAGGTGCCCCGCCTCCGGGCCGATCGCGCCGAGTTCCTGCCGGAGACCTTCGCCATCCTCTCCGAGGACCGCTCCATGCTCGTGGACGAGGAAAAGGCCAAGATGGAGCTCGTGCGCGGCATCGGCGCGGAGCTCGCCTCCGTGGTGCCGCACCTCGACACGGGCGCCTCGCCGCGCGCCACGGCGATGGCATCGCTCGCGCGCATAGTACGGGACGCTTTCGTCGCCGCCGGCTTCCGCGTCGACCACGTATCCGTCCGCTTCGCCGACTGATCCCGGAGGGGGAACTTTCCCGGTGGCCGTGTTTTCCGTATATTCGGATCAAACGGAGGCAGTCATGAAATCGAACATGGGGACTCTCGATCGCGTCATCCGGATCGCCCTGGCCGCGCTCTTCGCCGTGCTGATCGCCACGGGAGTAGTCGTCGGGACCGGCGCCTGGATCCTCGGCGTGCTCGGGGCGGTGTTCCTCGTCACGGCCGTCGTCGCCTTCTGCCCGCTCTACCTGCCCTTCGGCATCAGTACCCGGGGAAAGAAGTAGGAAGCAGGTACGGTAGCGCCCGCCGTCCGCGACAGGCGCCCGCCTCGACCCCGGTTGCGGTGGCGCGGCCCACGCGGGTCGGTGCGGGTCGCTCGCAAGCGCCGCGCGCCTTGCCGTCGCACAACGCACGCATATACTTTGCGGACATGACCGTA
>JAKLEE010000138.1 GCA_022703215.1 Spirochaetota bacterium
ACGGGGAAGGTGCTGCTCTGGGACGCGGTTCGTGTCGGGTCCAACGCCTCGCACTTCCGAGTCCACGCGGACAGCGACTCGATCTGGTTCACGGTAAACGCCTTCTGGAATGGGAGCGCCTGGCAGCGCGACCTTGCCGGAAACTACGCTGGCGGCTTCCGCTTCTCGCGAACCGCCTTCGAGACTTTCCACGACAACAGCTTCACCCTGACCTTCACCGACTGGACCCGAACCTGGCGGCTGCCCATGAGTTCCTCGGTCAACTCGGCCTTCGAAATGACCGGGACGACACAGGAGGTCGGCCGCCTCGGCTTCGAGACGCACAACACCTACAACGCGACTCGCACCATGGCCGTCGGCGGCGCGAACACCTTCCGTTCGCGCTTCCCCGCCACTCCTTCATCGATCACGTTCACGGAAACCAGCAGTGCCAACGCCGGCGGACTGCCAAGCCTCTGGGACGCCGATCGCGATGGCTTCGGGTTCTTCGACTACGTCTCCGTCGCCTCCAATACGACCATCTACTGGTTCGGCACCTACACCGCGGTCGCGTGAGGAGCATCCATGCCCATTCGTGAAATCAGAGCCAACGACCTCGACCAGGAGTGCGCCAAGTGCGGCAGGGTCGTCGCCGTTCCGGTGAACGCCATCGTGGCCGGCATATCCCGCGAGGGCCAGGTCAACTCGAACGTTGTCGCGATGCCGGTCTGCACAGGGTGCGGCTCGGTCGAATTCCTGCTGCGCTCACCATCCGCCGAGGACCACCCCTCGCAGGGAAGCTACGGGCACAAGCACAAGCTGCTCGTCGACACGCTGCACGCGAAGCTCGTGAAGGGCGGGCGACTGGCGCAGGGGCTCACGCCCGATACCGCGCCGATCAAGGAGCCGCCAGCGGCGGTCATGGACCGCTGGTTCAAGGACGGGCTCAAGCTGCCGCCGCCTCCGAAGACAGACGGAGGCGCCCAGTGAGCGAGCGCGCCTTCATCGTCGCCGGCAAGCCGATCGATCCGTCGCCCGGCCTGGACGTACTCAACTTCAACGCGGCGGGCGTGCATCGCTTCCGCTGCCGCGACCGGGTGGGGAAGCCCGTCACCGAGCTCGTGATCCACGAGACGGTCACACGATCCGCCGAGGAGACCGTCGCGGTCCTCAAGAAGCGAAGGCTCAGCGTCCACCTCATTCTCGACGAGCACGGCCGCTTCACCCAGCACGGCGACCTCGCGAACGACAACCTGGCGCACGCGAGCCAGCACAACGTCGCCTCGGTCGGCATCGAGGTCGTGAATCCGTACTACCCAAGCTACCTCAAGCCGGGCATGCCGTGGTCGACGGTCATCGATGCGCCGTGGGCCCACAAGAAGAAGTACGTGCTGCCGACGCCGGCGCAGGCCGAGGCGGTCGCGAGGTTCGTCGAGTGGGTGACCTCTCCCGCGTCGTGCCTCGCCATCCCTCGTATGTGGATCGGCCTCGCCGGCGCCAAGCTCGCGATGGCCGAGGTGGGGAGCGCGGCGAAGCTCAAGCCGGGCGTCTACGCGCACCACTACTTCGGGCACGCCGACGGCTCGCTGCTCGTGCTGTACGCCTGGCTGCGCCTCGAGGCCGGCCTCGCCTCGGAGGCCGCGTTCGCGGAGGCCGTCCGGCGAGGCACGGGCGTGCGCTGGAACGTCGACCTCGCGGACCTCATCACGGCCGCCAAGAAGGAGTAGCCCATGGAGCCGACCGCCTTCACCGCCTTCGCCGAGTTCCTCAAGGCCACCGGTCCCTACGGGCTCGTCGCCATCCTGGGCTGGGCCTTCTGGCGGGTGAACGAGAAGAAGGACCGCGAGCTGAAGGACCTGCACTCGACCGTCGTGAAGATGGCCGAGGGGCAGACCGCCGCCATCACGAAGGTCGAGTCCGCGCTGGTCGCGCTCAAGGAAGCGATCGACGGCATGCGGCACGTTCGCGGGTAGCGCGAGTTCTGCCTTCGAAGGTCGCGTCGTCTACCTCTCGCCGCCACATTCCCCGCCAGTTCCGCGACGTTGCGTGTCCATCGCAACATACCGGAAACGCTCGCTTTTCGGGTCGAATTGCCTTGAGCTTCCGGCCCGCCGACGCCTGTATGTCATTGACGATCGAGATGGCCTCGATCGCGAGCGCGGAGGCGAACGATGGCGAAGATTCTCGGAAGCACGACGACCTACCACGGAACGGAGCACCCGTACCTCAAGGGGTACAAGGTCCGCATCGTCGCGGTGCTCAAGAACGCGGCCCGGCCTGACATCGACGTCGACGGCCCCGATTACGCCCACCTCAGCGACGAGGACGACCTCGCCCGCGCGGGCGGCGTCACCGCCGACGACCGCATCGAGGTCCAGCCCTGGATGGAGAAGGAGGGCCGCTTCTCCTTCGTGACCAGCGATCCCCGGGCGGTGGACCTCGCCTGCTTCGCCGGCACGAAGAAGACCGCGAAGAAAGGGGGGCGGCGATGAACGGGCGCTCGAAGCTGTACCCGGTCCAGGTCGAGGGCGAGACGCGGTACGTGACCGTCCCCGGGTCGGGCGGTCTGCAGCCCGGCCCAGACAGTGAGGCCGAGCTCGAGACGTTCCTGGCCGAGGCCATCGAGGCCTACGCGGAGGCGAGCGAAGTCGCCAGGCCGCAGATCCGCTCCTTCGCCGAGGCCGGCGTGCTCACCACGAAACACGGCCTGGTGGTGCGCATCGGGGCCACCGAGTTCCAGGTCACCTTGGTGAGGTCCAGGTGAACGTTCCCGCGCAGCGATTCGAGTCGAGAAACGCGCCTGCGCGGATGGTCCGCGCCGGCTCAACCTTGAAGGAGAGGACCATGAGCAAGACGACGAAGAAGGCGATCGAGAAGCTGAGCACCATGAAGGTCAACGAGCTGCAGGCGAAGTTCGCCGAGGTGACCGGCGAGACCACGCGCAGCCCGAACAAGACGTTCCTGATCCGCCGGATCACCGAGGCGCTCCAGGCCGCCAAGGCGAAGGCGCCCGAGGCAGACGCCCACGACGCCGAGGTCGAGACCGCCGCCCAGACCGAGGCCGCGCCCACCGGCGAGAAGCTCACCAAGCTCGACGTGCCGACCCTGCAGGCCCGCTACCTCGAGGTGGTCGGCCGCTCCACGGGCTCGGACAACAAGGCCTACCTGATCTGGAAGATCCGCGAGGCGCAGAAGGGCCGCATCCCGGTGGGCCCGCGCAAGAGCGCCCACCGCGAGGGCGTCACCTTCAAGGTGCTGCCCCTGCGGATGGAGTCGGACCTGGTCGACAAGCTGGACGAGGCCTGGCGGCGCCAGGGCCTGCACTCACGCATGGACCTCTTCCGCAAGTCGCTCCAGGCCTTCCTCGCCAGCGCGGGCGAAGCCGACGTCGCCGCCATGCTCGCGACCGCGGACGCCTGATGGACCAGCGCGACTACCAGAGGCGGCGGCTGGTTGAGTGGTTGGTCGCCGAGATCACGCGCACGACCGGCCGCCGCTACAGCATCAAGCTCGAGGCGCTGGACGACGAGAGCCTCCGCGAGCTCCAGCGCCTCCTCCGCGACCTCGACCACGAGAAGCAGATGGCCGTCCAGCAAGCCCGGCTCCAGCCCTGGCGACGGTGATCCGATCCTCGCTCGAAACCCCTTGAGGATGGCGCCGCGCCTTCGGTCCACAGATGACCTCCAGAGCAGGCGGGTGACCCACCGCGCGCGACGCCCCTTGTAAGTAAACGTTTATTGACATATCTTGCCGTCCATGGCGATTCGCGAAGGACAGGACATGCAGAAGAACACACTGTCTGAGCGTCAGGGGCAGATCGTCGACGTGGCGATGGGGATCATCGCCACCAAGGGCGCACGCCGCTTCACCGCCCAGCTCCTCGCGACCGAGATCGGGGTCACCGCGGGCGCCATCTACAGGCACTTCGAGAGCATGGAGGCCATCGTCGACGCCGTCGTCGAGCGGATTGGCGTCATCCTCTTCGAGGGCTTCCCCCCTGAGGCCCCCGACCCGCTCGAGCGCCTCGGAATGTTCTTCCGTCGCCGCACCAGGACCATCCTCTCCAACCCGCACCTCTCGCGCATGCTGCTCTCCGACCATCTCTCCCAGGCCGCAGGTCCTGCCCAGGCAGAGCGGCTGGAGGAGTTCAAGCGACGCTCGCAGACCTTCGTGCTCGGGTGCCTGCGAGAGGCTGAGGAGAACGGCGCGCTTTCTGCGGAGATCAGCCCGGAAGCGAGCGCCGTCATTGTGCTCGGATCGGTCCTGTCTCTGTCCCACGCCGCCGCACGGATCGCGGGCGAAGCCAGAATCGAGAGGCTCTCGGATGAGGTGTGGTCGGCGATCGAGCGCACGCTCCGCGCTCAGAGCCGATCTGGAGAGTCGAAGAAACCATCAAGGCGACGGCAACATCGCCGAGCGTCCAAGAAGGAGTAGGCCATGGGAAGCGCAAAGACCAAGGCAGTTCTCTTGTTCATGCTGGGGATCGCTTTCGGGGTGCTCCTCTTCGGCGGGTACCTCATGAATAAGGAGAAGCCGCCCATCCCGCGGGCAGCCGTGGCCGTTGGCGGTGGGCCGGTCTTCACCGAGCAAGACGTCATCGACGGGCAGAATTACTTCTACAGTCGCGGCGGCCAGCACATGGGTTCGATCTGGGGCCACGGCGCGTACCTCGCGCCGGACTGGTCCGCCGACTACCTGCACCGGATGGGGCTATTCATCGCGGCGCGGCACCTGGGCAAGTCGCCCGACGATGCGGCCGCGTTCACCCAGGCTGACCTCACGAAGCTCGACGCGCCGACTCGAGCCCGCATCTCGGCACTCGTCACCGAAGAGATCAAGACGAACCGCTTTGACGCGGCCTCGGGCAACCTGACGCTCACCACCTACCAGGCCGAGGCCCATGCGAGCTTGGTCCGCTACTACACGGACCTCTTCAAGCGCGGCAACGAGCGCATGGGGCTCCAGAGCGGCATCGTCCGGAGCGATGCGGAGGGTCGGCAGGTCACCAGCTTCTTCGGCTGGCTCGCCTGGGCCGCCGGGACAAACCGACCCGGCGGGGAGCGTACCTACACAAGCAACTGGCCCTACGACCCGCTCGTCGGCAATCAGCCTCTGCCGGACGCGCTGATCTGGTCCATCGTCAGCGTGATCCTCCTTATCCTTGGCATCGCGGGCGCCATCTTCCTCTACCAGCGCTACATCCGTGAGGACGACTACAAGGCGCAGCCAGTCACCGAGATCCCCGAACCCACGCCCTCGGCGAGCCAGAAAGCGACGCTCGCCTACTTCTTGATCGCCATCGCCCTGTTCGTGCTCCAGGTGGTGCTGGGTTCGGTGACCGGTCACTTCACCGTCGAGGGCACGAGTTTCTTCGGCATTCCGATCGGCGACATCCTCCCTTACGCCGCGGTCCGCACCTGGCACGTCCAGCTCGCGGTGTTCTTCATCGCGACCTGTTTCCTGGCGGCGGGCCTGTTCATCGGGCCGTTCGTCGGGCGCGAGCCCCGGCACCAGGCCAAGCTCGTCTGGATCCTGCTTGCCGCCGTGGTGGTCGTGGTGTTGGGGTCCCTCGGCGGGACCTACGCATCTATCGCCGGGGCGTTCGGCGGCGACGGCTTTTTGTTCGGTCACCAAGGGTACGAGTACATCGAGCTCGGTCGCGTGTGGCAGATCCTGCTCATCGCCGGGATGCTCATCTGGCTCGTGCTGGTCGTGCGCGCCATCAAGCCCGCACTGGCGAGCGAGAAGGATGCGGGCGGAATGACCCACCTCTTGCTCTACAGCGCCGTCACCATCCCGGCCTTCTACATGGTCGGCCTCCTGTACGGGAAGGGCAGCCACCTCACGAACGCCGAGTACTGGCGGTGGTGGGTTGTCCACCTCTGGGTCGAGGGCTTCTTCGAGGTCTTCGCCACGGTCTTCATGGCCTTCCTACTCGCGCGCATCGGTGTGATCGGCGCGAAGTTCGCCCTGCGCACCGTCTACTTCAGCATCTTTCTGTATCTCGGCGCCGGTGTCATCGGCACCTTCCACCATCTCTACTGGAGCGGCGTACCCAGCCCGATCATCGCCCTCGGCGCGGTGTTCTCAGCCCTAGAAATTGTACCTCTCTCGCTCATCGGCTTCGAGGTGGTCCACAACCTGCGCGCCGCCAAAGCCGGTGGGGCCGCAAACCCCTATCGCTGGCCGATCTACTTCTTCGTCTCGGTGGCCTTCTGGAACCTGGTGGGCGCGGGCATCTTCGGGTTCCTCATCAACCCGCCGATCGTCCTCTACTACATCCAGGGCATCAACACGACGCCGCTCCACGCCCATACGGCGTTGTTCGGCGTTTACGGGCTCTTGGCCATCTCGCTCATGCTGTTCTCGATGCGGCACACGGTCGCCAAGGCTGCCTGGTCGGACCGCCTGCTCAAGTGGAGCTTCTGGGGCCTCAACGGTGGGCTAGCGCTAATGACGGTGGTGAGCCTCGCGCCCTCAGGGTTCTACCAGTTCTACTACGCGGTACGGGACGGCCTGTGGTACGCGCGCAGCCCAGAGATCACCTCAGGCGAGGTGATGCGCACTTTGGCGTGGGCCCGCATCGGACCGGACCTCATCTTCGGTACGGGCGCTTTGCTCATGCTCGTGTTCGTCGTGCGGGCCATCTGGCTCAGCCGAGCGCGCAAGGCGTGAACCAGGAAAGGAGTCGAACATGAAAGCCACGGAAGACCTCAAGCATGAACACAACGCGGTGCT
>JAKLEE010000139.1 GCA_022703215.1 Spirochaetota bacterium
GCGCGGCCGAGCAGTAGGTCTCGACGGAAGGTATTGGGCACCTCCGGCTTGAATTCGAGATCGACGAGGCCTTCGTAGTCCTGGACGATCCACAGCCCCATGATCCCGTGGGGCCTGGTAACGCGGACCGGCGGCAGGGCGAACACGCGGGAGTTGATCCAGAGGCAATTCTCGTTGTAGCGCTCCTGGTCCCTCACCTGGTTGTCGGTGAGGTTGAACCCGACTCGGCGCCCTTTCTGGTCGAGGCCGAAACCGCTGACCCAGTCGTAGTGCATGCGCCACGGGTAGAAGCCGCGATGCTCATCGAGCATCCCCATGGCCTCCGGGCCGCCGATGGCAAAGCGCTCGTCGCCTATGGCCAGGAAGCCCTGGATCGGGCTGAGGACTTTCAGGGAAAAGATCGCGCGGTTGAGCCCAAGCGGTAGGCAGACCGCCTGCGGCCCCACGGAGCGCGGGGCCATGCCGTACTCGAGGAAAAGGTCGAAGGGAACGGCGCCGTGGGCCGTGGACCTGGCGCGGATCCGCGCCTTCGCGCTGGAACGGTCCAGGTCAAGCGCAATCCGGGTGCGACGGGAGCGGCACTCGATGCGTGACCGCTCCAGGGTCGTGCCGAAACGGAAGGCGGAGCCCGGCAGTATCCTGCGCACGCCGAAGCGACGGCGGGCGACCTTGTCCCATCCCGTTATCAGCGCGAGCGAGAAGAACTTGGCGTCGTAGAGGGCCGCCATGCCAAAGAAGCGCTCGTTCCCGAAATGCAAGGCCCGCCACTCCTTCAGCCGCAGGTCCTTCACGAAGCGCGGCACCGGATAGTGGTAGGGTCGCTCGACATCGAGCATGTTTATGCGATCCGGCGCGTCCCGGAAGCGGCCGAAAACGAAGCGGCCGGCTTCGACGACCGCTGACGGCGGATCGAGGAAATCGTCGCCGCTCAGAGCCTGCCCTCTTTATACAGAAGGTACAGCGCCTGGGTTCCGAGCTCGCCCTTTCCTTCCTTTTCGACGAGCGCGAAGAGCCGCTCCGCAAGCTCGAGCAAGGGAAGCTTGATCTTCATATCCTTCGCCGCGTCCAACGCGATGCGCAGGTCTTTGAGGAAATGCTTGGCGTAGAAGCCCGGCGCGAAGTTCCCGTCGAGCACGCGGGGCATCATGCTCGAGAGCTGCCAGGACCCCGCGGAGCCTGAGGAGACGCTCTCGAGGACCCGCCGCGGATCGAGCCCCGCGGCCTGGGCATAGACCATCGATTCTATGGCCCCGGTGAGATTCCCGGCGATGACGATCTGGTTGGCCATCTTGGTGTGCTGTCCGGATCCGGCCGGTCCCTGGAGTATGACGGTCTTCCCGAGAACGCGGAGCAGGGGCTCAACCTCGGAGAAATCCGCGGGTTCGCCGCCGACCATGATGGTCAAGGTGGCATTCCGGGCCCCCAGGTCCCCGCCAGAGACCGGGGCGTCCAGCGCCCGCAGTCCGGCCGCGAGAGCCTCGCCATGGATTCGCCGCGCAAGGTCGGGGCGGCTCGTGGTCGTATCGATAAGGATAAGCCCCTTCCGAGCGTTCGCGATCAGACCGGCGGGGCCGAAATAGACTTCCTCGACATCCTTCGGATAGCCGACCATGGTGAAGACGACGTCGCACGCGCGAGCGAGCTCGGCGGGCGTTTCGTGCCAGACCGCGCCGGCTTCCACGAGGGCTTTGGCTTTCTCCCGGGTCCGCGTAAAGACGTGAAGGGACGCGCCGGCCGCCATCAAGTGGCCGGCCATGGGTCCGCCCATCACGCCGAGACCGACAAAACCGATTTTGGTTCCCTTGGGTTCCATCCAGACCTCCTCGCGATCAGCGCCGACAGATTACCACGGCACAAGGTCCTGTTCAAGTTTGGCGCCCCTCGCCGTCCGCCCTCGAAAACGCAATGACGAATGAACATTCATTGAAAAACGAGCACGTCTTGTCTATATTCAGACAAGGAGCATCCCATGCCGACACTGGTCCTTCCATGATGCGCGCGCTCCATCCGGGCAAGCTCGCGGCGATTGGCATCCTCGTTCTCATACTGGCCGCCGCTATATGGGCACGCGTTTCGTCGGCACGCGCCGAAGCGCCTCCACCTGAGCAGGTCGCCATGCCGGTCCGTGTCGAAGAAGCCCGCTACGAGCCCTTAGTCAAGGAGCTGCGGCTCAACGCGTTCATCGAGAGCGACTCCATGGTGACGGTACTGCCCCTCGTCTCCGGAATTTTGCAGGAAATGCCCGTCGAGGTGGGACAACGCGTCTCCAAGGGCCAGGTGGTGGCGCGCATCGACGCCGCCCGTTACGAGCTCCAGCTCAGGCAGGCAGAAGCGGCGTGGCTCTCCGCCAAAGGCACCTTCGAACGGATAGAGCAGCTGTTCCAGGCCGGCGCCGCCAGCCAACAGAGCTATGACCAGGCTCGCGGCCAGCTTGACGCGTACCGATCCCAGTACGAACTCGCCATGCTGCAGCTTGAGTACGCGACCGTGCGGAGCCCGATCGACGGAGTCGTCCTCCTCCGCCAGCTGGCAGTCGGCTCCATCGCCGCGCCGGAGCGGCCGCTCCTCACCATCGGCGACCTTTCGCGGCTCGTGGTAAAGGCCCGGGTCCCGGAGCGCTACTACGCCGACTTCAACAAGGCGGAGAACGGGGTGGAGGTCCGGGTCCTGCGCACCGGCGGCGAAGCGTACGCCGCGACGCTCGCCTCCGTCAGTCCCTTCGTCTCGCCGGAGAACCGGACCTTCGAGGCCACCTGCGACCTCGTTGAAGGACTGGAATCGTTGCGGCCCGGCATGTCGGTGACGGCGGTTTTCTCTCTGGCCAGGAAAGACGGCGCGTGGTCGCTGCCTTTCGACGCGCTGTCGGGCGAAACCAAGCTCTGGTATGTAGAAAGCGACGGCACAGGCGGATCGTTCGCCCACACAATGTCCCTCGAGCCCGGCTTCTCCACCGACGAGCGCTTCGAGGTGCCGGCAGAGTTCTCCGCTTATCGCTTCATCGTGGAAGGCCAGCACTTCCTCAAGGACGGCGCGCCGGTCCGTCTCATCGGAGAACGGGCGCCCCGATGAAACTGGCCGATTTCTCGATTCGCCATCCTGCCATCGTCGGGATGGTCCTGATTTCCCTGGTCGTTTTCGCGGGCATCTCCTATCTCTCGCTGAATCGAGAAATGATACCGCCGGTCGGGCTGCCGCAGGCGACGGTCCTGGCCACCTACCCCGGCGCGGATGCCCGCGAGATCGAACGAACCGTGACCCGCCCGATCGAGAACCAGCTCTCCACCCTGGCCGGTGTCTCCGCACTCACCTCGACCAGCAAGGATTCCTACGCGATCGTGAGCATGGAATTCCGCGACGGGGTGGATGTCTACGAAAAGCTGCCGCAGATCCGCGAGCTGCTCAACGCCATCGTGGATTCGCTTCCCGACGGGCTCTCGGGCGAACCCGAGATCATAGTCAGCGAGGCATCCGGCCTCATTCCGATCTTTTCGGCGCTCGTCGATTCCGGGATCGAACCGGTGGCACTGGCCAAACGCATCGAGGACGACCTGGTACCGCGCCTCGCGCGCATCGCCGGCGTCTCAAAGGTCAATGTCCGGGGAGGAGCCGAGCGGCGCGTGCGCGTGAATCTCGATCTCTCCCGACTCGAGGCCCGGGGCATTTCGCCGATCGCCGTCTACGAGGCATTGCGCTACGCCAACGTCAACATTCCCGCGGGGCGGGCCGATTGGCGTGGTTCCCGCCTCTCGCTTACCAGCCGCGGCGCCTTCTCGAGCCTCGACGAAGCCGGCGGCATGGTGGTGGGCTATAAGGAAGGCTCCTCCATCTACCTGAGGGACGTCGCGGAAGTCGCTTACGAGGTGGTTCCACCGGAGTTCCGCACGCGCTCGGGCGGGAAGGACCTCGTGGTCGTCGACGTGCTGAAACGCGAAGACGGAAACACCATAGACATAGTGGCGGCCGCGCGCATGGAGCTCGACGCGTTCGCCGCCCGGCTCGGCGGCCTCGCCGAATGGCGCACCATCTCCGACCAGGGCGAGACGACCGAAGCCTCGCTCGCCGTGGTGATGCGGAGCGCCGGCATGGGCATCCTCCTGGCCGTCCTCGTGATCTTCCTGTTCCTCCACGACTGGCGCGTCACCCTGATCATCGGCGCGAGCATACCGCTCTCGATCCTGCTCGCGATCATCGGGATGCGACTCTCCGGACAGACGCTCAACCTGCTCTCACTCTCGGGAATCACGGTCGCCATCGGCATGATCGTGGACGCTTCGATCGTGGTCCTGGAGAATTCCTGGAACTGGTATCTCCGGGTCGGAGAACGGAAGCTCGCCGCGAGCAAGGGCGCCGGAGAAGTCGGGTCGGCAGTCCTCGCGAGCACCATCACGTCGATCGCCGTCTTCGCGCCGCTGGCCTTCCTCGGCGGAATAATCGGCATAATAATGAAAGATCTTTCCCTGACGATCGTCTATGCGCTTTCGGCGTCGGCGCTGGTCGCGCTCGTGGTAGTGCCCTTCCTGTTCACGAAGCTTCTGCGCGAAGGAGGCCCCTCGGAAAAGCCGCCCGCGATCCGGCGCTTCGAGGATTCCATCGACCGGCAGCTGGCACGGTTCGAGCGCGCTTACGGCCGCGCCCTCGCGCTTGCCCTCGGGGAGAAGCCCCTTACCTTCGCGTTTTCCGTCACGGTTTTGGCCGCCAGCGTCCTCCTGCTCGGGACGCTCGAGGTTTCCTTCATTCCGCCTACCGACACCGGCGAGTTCGAGCTGCATGTCCGCATGCCCTCCGGCTACTCCCTCGACCGGAGCACCGCCAAGATGGACGAGATCGATGCCTTGGTTTCGGAGCTGGTACCGGAAATCGAAGCGTCCGCGTACTACGTCGGGGCGTCGAGCGCCCTCGCTATCGCGGGATCGCCGGACCAAGGTTTCGCCCGCATCCGCCTGGTTCCGACGGCGGATCGGGAGCGATCCGTCCACGAGATCATCGTTGCGGTACGGGAAGCGCTCAAGAGCGAGACGCCGGACGCGGAAGTGGCGGTGCTGAACGGCGGGTTCGATTCGCTCATCGCCATGGCCACGGGCGGGCAGGGATTCAGGCTCGCCTTCGTCGGGTCCGACATAGACAGGACTGCGCAAGCCGCCGCAGCCGCGGAACTCCTGCTGGCCCGGGATCCGGACGTCGTCAAGACCGAACTCTCGGTGGACCTCTCGCGGAGGCAACTCTACGCTGACTTTTCGCAGCGGGCCCTGGCGACGCTCGGAATCACCCCCTACGAGGCGGGTCTCACCGCGCGCTTGCTCTTCACCGGCATGCAGGCGGGCGAGTTCAGCGGCGCGGACGGGGAGCTCCCCATCGTCGTCACATCATCACTTTCCGACAGCCCCCTGCCCGCGGACACCCTCGACCGGATTTCGCTCGTGACGCAGGATGGTCGGGTCGTGCGCTTCGCCGCCTTCTCCGAGTTGGTGGACGAAGCCGGTATTTCCAGCATTTCGAAAAGGAACCGCGCGGTCACGGTGGTCCTGACCGGATATCTCGTCGGAGAGGACCAGTCCGGCGTCTCGAAACGCATGGAGGAAGCGCTTGCCGCCCTCGAGCTGCCACCGGGGGTAAGCATCGAAGAAACCGGCACCAGCGAGCTGATCGGAGATTCGCTTGCCAGCCTTAGCCTGATCCTGGCTATCAGCATCTTCCTCGTCTACGCGGTCATGGTCATCCAGTTCGAGCGCTTCGCCCAACCCCTCGTCATCATGATCTCGGTTCCGTTCATCCTCATCGGCGTAGTCGGCGGGCTCCTGCTCTTCGGTTCGGCCCTATCGATCATCGCCATGCTCGGCCTGATCACCCTCGGCGGCACGGTGGTGAACAACGCCATCGTCATGGTCGACTATACCAACCTGCTTCGCCGCAGGGACGGGTTGGAACTCCGCGCAGCCACCTTGGCCGGCGCGACAAGCCGCTTGAAGCCCATCCTCATGACCACGTTGACGACCATAGTCGGCGTCCTGCCCATGGCCTTCGCGCGCGGCGACGGCTCGGAAGTTTATGCCCCGCTCGGTCAGGCCATCCTCGGCGGACTCACCACCAGTACCCTCATCACGCTGTTCGTCGTGCCGGCCCTCTACGAGACGGTGGAGCGCCGCACGGCCAGACTCAAGGAGAAGATCCGATGAAAATCCGAACCCTGCCGGCGCTTCTCGCGGCGACGATCTCGCTCCTCGCATCGTGTTCCTCGGTGTTCACCGCGTCGCTTTCCGGTCGCCTGGTCGACCGGGAGATCTACGAAGCCGATGATGGGGGCAACGCGTCGATCGCCGAGGCCGCGGTGTATCTATATATGGAAGAAAGCGAGCGCGCCGACGATCTTTCGGCCTGGAATGGGACTGACGCCACGCTTCCCGACGGTTCCGGCGCCGACTTCGGGTGGTTCGCGAGCACCACCTCCGACGCCAACGGCGAGTTCCAGTTCACCGGCATCATCTGGGAGAATTTCCTGCCCGAATACGGCAAGACCGCGGACAGGAAGGAAGTTTTCCTCCTCTTCCACCACCCGCGTTACGGCCTGGTCCCCAACGCCGTCCCCGTCTACGTGCTCTCGGACTCCACCTACCGCGCCGGAATCATCAAGCTGGAGGACCGGTACAACACGCGCGTGGTCTCCGGTCGCGTCGTCGACTGGAAGGATGGCGAG